>CAJWIB010000084.1 GCA_913041095.1 uncultured Rhodospirillaceae bacterium
ACGTTTAGCCCGGTGATCAACCATATAGAGGCCTTGGGTGATCGTTGCGACGGGAGTTGCAGGTGGAGCTACTGTAATTTCTTTTGGGTTCATCAGGAATGCATCAGCCAAGCGTTTGATCTCGGGTGGCATGGTCGCGGAGAAAAACAGTGTTTGGCGGATTTTCGGCAACAAGGAGACAATTTTTTCGACATCTGGGATAAAGCCCATATCGAGCATCCGGTCTGCTTCATCAATCACCAGGATTTTAACGTCGCTCAGCAATAAGCCACCACGATCAAACAGATCCAGCAACCGGCCAGGCGTGGCTATAAGGACATCAACACCTCGATCAAGCAATTTACTTTGCTCGACCATTGAGGTGCCGCCCATGATCAAAGCCTTGGTGAGCTTGTTATATTTGCCATAAGTATCAAAATTCTCGGCAACTTGTGCCGCCAATTCGCGGGTCGGCTCCAAAATGAGCGTGCGCGGCATCCTTGCTCGGCCCCGGCCATGAGCCAGGATATCGATCATCGGTAAAGTGAAAGATGCAGTTTTCCCCGTGCCGGTCTGGGCGCAACCTAGAATATCGCGGCCTATTAAAACGGTAGGGATGGCTTTTTCTTGGATCGGGGTTGGTTCACTATAACCGGCATCGGATACGGCTTTAAGAACCTCCTCGCTGAGACCAAGGTCAGCAAAGCTCATATGTTGGTGTCCGGGTTGAATATGTAGTTGAACAGGAGACTATCGCTCATAATATATTGAAGTGGGGGGCGAAATAAGCGAAATTATGGCAATTGTCAATGCTGGGGAGTGACTAATTCTGCTTGAATACTAATATACTGATATGCTGTCTGATGTGAACAGCATATCCTGCCTCGAAAAATATCAAATTTTGCTAATATAATGCGTAATCATAAATGGAATATATTTACTTCATTGGGATAAATTCTCAGATGTTGCGGAAAACTGTTTAAAATTGGGCTAATTTCACATTATAGTCGGTATAGTCGGTGGATTATTTAATAATTACTTTTACTTGGGGAATGTTCGTAACCTGTTAACGAAATTGCGTCATTGTCGCTGCTGATTTGTATAATTTAAGAGACTATTCTCTACGACTCTACGAGATTGAGGAAATAATGTATTTGAAAAATTCAAGAAATGAATTTTTTTCGCGTAAACTACTGGCCACCATTGCTTTGAGTGTCTTGCTGGTTGGTTGTTCATCGGTCCCGGACGCTTTAAATCCGGTTGAGTGGTATAAATCTGCCCGTGATGCCAGCTCAGGCGATGATGAGAAAAAGAAAAAGGATCCGGATAAGTCTTCAGATAAATCTGTACCAGGGGAAAACGAAGGTTTCCCTAAACTTTCATCAGTGCCGCCAAAGCCTAAAGCCACGGTCGCGGAAGAACGCAAACGTATTGCCGCGGGTCTCGTCGCTGATCGAGAAGAAGCGCGTAAATATTCCGGCGATGTTATCCGCCGCCAAGGTGATCCAGCCAATCGGCTACCCGCACCACCGTCGCCAACGGTGAATTTACAGCCAGCACCGAAACAGGTCATTAAGGCGATGCCAAAGGTTGCGCCAAAACCAGCACCGAAGCTGGAACCCGTTACGTCGCTTAAGCGGCAAACTCAAACTGCCTCGCCTAAATTGAGAATTGTGCCGCTATCACCGATAGTGAAGGTACCGGATGTTAATCTTAATTCGCCGCAACTGGAGGCAATTCCAGGAATCGGCAACAGCTTTGATCAATCTTCTACAGTTGTTGTTTCAGACAGTGGGGTGCAAACATTTGGTGGACGGACACAAGCCCACCCAGCAAGATCCCGCGCCAATGCCGGCGAAGCAAATGTGCCGGGTGTGCGTTCATTAAATGATTTTGAAGCTAATGGATTACAAGGGTCGTATCAGGTCGCGACCATTTTGTTTGACAATGGGTCGTCAAAAGTGAAATCCCGGGCTCGCCGCATTTTACGTCAAGTCATGGCACAGCACAAACAGGTTGGCGGTACCCTGCGCGTTGTTGGACATGCCAGCCGTCGGACCAAAACCAATGATCCGATCCGCCATAAAATGGCCAATTTTCAGGTTTCAACTGCTCGCGCTGAACGAGTCGCTAAGGAATTAGTAAAAATGGGTGTTAAAGCAAATAAATTGTTTGTTGGCTCCGTTTCTGATAGTGAACCGCGCTATTACGAATATATGCCTTCAGGTGAAGCAGGAAATCGCCGGACAGAAATTTATATCGATTTCTAACTGGTTCTTCTGGCGTTTCGGCGCTAAACCATCGTTTAGGACTATTTAGGAAGGCTTGCGCTTAATTCAGAGGGCGAGCCAGCTGTTAATATATATCGAAAGGATACCCGGTTATAAGATCGGGCAGCTAAGGCAATGGAACAGGAATTCCATCGAATTAAAAGGTTGCCGCCATACGTTTTCAATGAAGTGAACGATATGAAAGCCCGTGCCCGAGCGGCTGGCGAAGATATTATTGACTTTGGCATGGGCAATCCCGATCAGCCGACGCCCCGCCATATTGTTGAGAAACTGGTGGAAACCGTTGATGATCCCCGGACCCATCGCTATTCGGCATCGCGTGGTATCCCTGGCTTGCGCAAGGCAATTGCGGCTTATTACGGTAGGCGCTTTAATGTTGAGATTGATCATAATTCGGAAGCCATCGTGACCTTGGGTTCGAAAGAGGGCTTGGCGAATTTGGCCTCGGCGATCACCTCTCCGGGTGACGTAATTTTAGTGCCAAATCCAAGCTATCCGATACATCAGTTTGGCTTCATTATTGCCGGCGCCTCCGTGCGAAATGTGCCGGTTGCTCCCGACCCAGACTATCTGAAGGCGCTGGAGATTGCCGTTATCCATTCGGTACCAAAACCGACGGCTGTGGTTTTAAATTATCCGAATAACCCGACAGCGATCACAACGGATCTTGATTTTTATGGGCAGGTCGTTGATTTTTGTAAGCATCATGGCATCTATATCCTGTCTGATCTGGCATACGCAGAAGTATTTTTCGATGATAATCCGCCGCCTTCAATCTTGGAAATTCCGGGTGCGCGAGATGTTGCTGTCGAGTTTACGTCGATGAGTAAAACTTATTCGATGCCGGGCTGGCGCATTGGCTTTGCGGCTGGCAACAAAACCATGATTGCGGCACTGGCGCGGATCAAATCCTACCTCGATTACGGCGCATTTACGCCGATTCAAGTGGCGGCGACAGCCGCGCTCAACGGTCCTCAGGATTGCGTCGATGAGATGCGTGACACGTATCGTGAGCGGCGCGACGTTTTGATCGAGAGCTTTGGTGCTGCTGGCTGGGATATTCCGAGCCCGCCGGCAACGATGTTTTCCTGGGCGCCGATTCCCGACGCCTTTGCCTATCTGGGGTCGGTTGAGTACTCGAAATTACTGCTGCGTGAGGCGCAAGTTGCGGTTTCACCGGGGGTCGCCTTTGGTGAGCATGGTGACGGCCATGTTCGGGTGTCATTGGTTGAAAACAAACATCGCATTCGCCAAGCCGCACGGAATGTGAAGACCTTCCTGGGCGCATATGATAAAGTATTGGAAGAATCAGAAAAGCAACGAGCAGCAGTGTCTTGAGTAAATCACCTTTGAGAATTGGAATTGCCGGGCTCGGCACGGTTGGTGGCGGGATCATCAAGCTGCTCAACAGCCAGGCGGCTCTCCTAGCGGCACGTTGCGGCCGGGCTATTGAAGTCACGGCTGTGTCTGCGCGCGACCGCTACAAAGATCGCGGCGTCGATTTGTCTGCCTATACGTGGCACGATGATGCGGTTGGTTTGGCGTCAGATGATAATGTTGACGTCGTTGCTGAGCTTATCGGTGGTGAAGATGGCGTGGTGAAAGCTTTAGTCGAGGCCGCAATTGCCAATGGTAAACATATCGTCACGGCCAATAAGGCACTCATCGCCCGTCATGGCACGGCGCTGGCGAAGTCCGCTGAGACTGCCAATGTCACCCTTGCCTTTGAGGCGGCTGTAGCTGGAGGTGTCCCGATTGTTAAAGCGATGCGGGAAGGGCTTGCAGCTAACACCTTCTCCCGGGTGTTTGGCATTCTCAATGGCACCTGTAATTACATCTTGAGCGAAATGCGTGAGACCGGCAAAGAATTTGATGTTGTGCTTAAAGAAGCGCAAGAGCTCGGCTATGCTGAAGTTGATCCGGCGTTTGATGTTGATGGCGTCGATGCGGCCCATAAGCTCGCCATCCTGACCAGCTTGGCATTTGGCTGTGAAGTGAATTTTGATGAGGTTCATGTTGAAGGCATTCGCCATATCTCGCCGCTTGATATCGAGTTTGCTGACGATTTGGGCTACCGCATTAAGTTACTTGGTATCGCACGCCGGACCGACAAGGGAATCGAACAGCGGGTGCATCCTTGCATGGTGCCACTTGATGCACCAATTGCCCATATCGAGGACGTCTTTAACGCGGTTGTCGTTGATGGCGATCATGTCGATACCACCATGTATGAGGGCAGGGGCGCCGGGGAAGGGCCGTCCGCTTCAGCGGTAGTTGCTGATATCATGGATATCGCTGCCGGCCGGCTGCCATGCGCTTTTACGATACCGGCTGATCAATTATCAAAAATGCAAGTTGCGCCGATTTCGTCCCATGTTGGTTCTTATTATGTAAGGTTTATGGTCGTTGATAAACCTGGTGTTTTCGCAACGATAGCCAGTGCACTGCACGAAAATAACGTGTCGATGGAAGCTGTGCTGCAGCGTGGCCGCTCTGAAAATGAGGCCGTGCCGGTGGTTATGACCACTCACGAAGCTGACGAAGCAGCGATGATCGCAACCTTAGAGACGATAGAAAAAAATGACGCGGTGGTGGAACCACCCCGCCTAATTAGGATAGAGTCATTCTAGCGGCTTAAAAATAAAATTTTATAAAAGGATTAAAAAAATTATAGGCGAATATACCTCCAAGATGGACCGGAACTTGGCGTTGGAAGCAGTGCGTGTCACCGAAGCGGCGGCGCTGGCGGCTTCTCGTTTGATGGGGCGGGGTGATGAAAAGGCAGCCGATCAAGCGGCAGTTGATGCCATGCGCCGGGCGCTCAACAGTCTGCATATGCAAGGTACGGTCCAGATCGGCGAAGGTGAGCGCGACGAAGCGCCGATGCTCTACATCGGCGAGGAAGTCGGCACCGGCGAAGGTCCAAAAATCGACATCGCCCTTGATCCTTTGGAGGGCACGACAATTACTGCTAAAGGCGGCACCAATGCCTTGGCGGTTATTGCCATGGCGGAGGAAGGCGGCTTTTTAAACGCCCCTGATACTTACATGGATAAAATAGCCGTCGGTCATGGTTTGCCGGAAGGCGTGGTTGATCTCGATGATAGTGTTGCGAACAATCTTACGAATCTCGCCAAAGCCAAAGATATGGACATCGGTGAGCTGGTCGCCTGTATTCTGGACCGCCCCCGTCACGAAGAAATCATTGCGAAAACCCGGGAATCCGGCGCCCGTATCATGTTGATCGGTGACGGTGATGTTTCGGGCGTGATCGCGACCTCTACCGAGGAAGCCGGCGTTGATATCTATATGGGTACGGGTGGTGCGCCTGAAGGTGTTTTGGCTGCCGCTGCTTTGCGCTGTATCGGTGGGCAAATGCAAGGTCGTTTAGTCTTCCGCAATGATGATGAGCGCGGCCGGGCAGAACGTCTTGGCATCACCGATTACGACCGCAAATATAATTTAATGGAACTGGCTGGTGGCGAGACCATGTTTGCCGCGACCGGCGTGACCATGGGCACCATGCTCAAAGGTGTGCGCCGGTTTAAAAATGGCGCCATGACCCATTCGCTGATTATGCGCTCTAAGTCCGGTACGGTACGCTATATCGAAGCCGAGCATAACTTCGAACGTAAAACCGGGTTCGTGCCCGCTGATGGTTAGCCGTGGCTGGCGCGCCGACGGATAATCTTTTCTTTGAGGTCAAGCACTCCTGCACAGGTAAACGATGGCTCGAAAGATCCGGTGATTCCCGCCATGCCTTGGCTATCTCACAACAGTTTCAGCTGCCGGAAATAATTGGCCGCTTTTTGGACACCCGCGGGATTACCGCCGATCAGGTAGAAGCTTTCCTCGATCCCAAACTCACGTCGTCCTTGCCTGATCCGGCACATCTATTGGATATGGATGCCGGTGTGGCGCGGCTGATCCAGGCCCTTCAGGGACAAGAGAAAATCGCCGTCTTTGGCGACTATGATGTCGACGGCGCAACCTCTTCGGCGTTACTGGCACGTTATTTCAAGGCGGTTGGTGCTGATTATCAGATTTATATCCCGGATCGTATCACCGAAGGCTATGGGCCCAATATTCTAGCTTTGGAAAAACTTATTAAAGACGGAACCAAGGTTGTCATCACGGTTGATTGCGGTACGACGGCCTATGAGCCACTTGCTTTTGCCAAAGAAAAGGCGCTCGACGTTGTCGTCGTTGATCATCATGTCGCTGAAGCTGGTCTGCCGGAAGCGATTGCGGTGATTAATCCTAATCGTATGGACGAAGCAAGCGAGCATGGCCAGTTAGCAGCGGTCGGCGTGACCTTTTTGCTCGCGGTTGCCCTCAACCGGGGTCTGCGAGAGGCTGGTTATTTCAAGGACTGGCAAGAGCCGGACCTTATGCAATGGCTGGATATTGTTGCCCTCGGTACAGTCGCTGATATGGTGGCGCTGACCGGTGTTAACCGGGCCCTGGTGGTGCAGGGCTTGAAGGTGATGCTAAGGCGTAAAAATGCCGGGCTGTCGGCGTTGGCAGACGTGGCGCTGATAGATGAAGCGCCCTCGACCTATCATTTGGGTTTTCTCTTAGGCCCGCGCATCAATGCCGGGGGGCGTGTTGGCGAATCCTATTTGGGCGCGCAATTGCTGGCAACTGAAAGTGCTGAGGAAGCTTTTGAAATTGCGCAAAAGCTTGATGCCTATAATACCGAACGCCGTGAGATTGAAAATCAAGTCTTGCAGGAGGCTTTGGAGAAAGCCGAGCAGCAAAAAGCAGGTTCGGTGGTATATATCGCGGGAGAAGGTTGGCATCCGGGCGTGATCGGCATTGTTGCCAGCCGTCTCAAAGAACGTTATGGCCTGCCATCCTGTGTGCTGACGATTGAGGACGGTAAAGCAACCGGATCAGGCCGCTCGATTACCGGTGTCGATCTCGGTGCATGTGTTATCGCGGCACGTCAGGCAGGCATCATTACCGATGGCGGCGGCCACAAGATGGCGGCAGGATTTTCGCTAGATCATGACCGGCTTGATGATTTCAACGCATTTTTGTCCGAACGTATTAGTAAACAAATCGAAGAAGAGGGGATTGTGCCAACGATCAATATTGATGGTGCGGTTTCAGTCGAAGGGGCAACGATGGAGCTGGTGGAAGTGTTGCAGAAGCTGGCGCCCTTCGGCACCGGTAATGCTGAGCCGCGTTTTGCTTTCTCGAATGTGCGGATTGCCAAATCAGATGTCGTCGGCGTTAATCATGTGCGCTGCTTTTTAACCGGTCTTGATAGCAAAAAGCAGCTGGCGGCGATCGCCTTTAACTGCGTTGATACTGAACTTGGCCGGGCCTTGCTTAGACATAAGGGCTTGCCGCTGCATATCGTCGGACGGCTGCGTGAAAACATCTGGCAGGGGCGGTCTTCGGTGCAGTTGCTGATCGATGACGTCGCCCCCGCATCTTAGTTTTAGGCCGATGCGCAACTCACCATTTTTCATTGTTGGTATTATGTGTCTGGCCGAGGTGTTGACCATGCTCGGCGTCTTTACCTTTCCATCCCTGATGCCGGAATTTATTGCGACCTGGCAATTATCCAACACCGAAGCTGGTTGGATTGCCGGTATTTTGTTAGGTGGATATGCAATCAGTGTGCCGGTGTTGGTCAGCCTGACCGACCGTATTGATGCCCGGCTGGTTTATTTAGGCGGTGCATCCTTGACGGCGGTTTCCTTATTTGGCTTTGCCTATCTCGCGAGCGGTTTCTGGTCGGCGCTGATTTTGCGCGTGCTGGCGGGGTTTGGCCTAGCAGCGACTTATATGCCGGGATTGCGGGTGTTGGTCGATCGCTATGAAGGCGCCAAACAGGCCAGGGCGCTGGCGTTTTATACCGCAAGCTTTAGTCTCGGTACGGCGGTTTCCTTTTATTATTCGGGCGAGGTTGGGACCTCGTTTGGCTGGTCTCAGGCGCACGTGATTGCCGGCGTGGGCGCGGTTGCAGCGGCGATCTTGGTGATTATGGCGATGCATCCGGTAACGACGCAAAAACCAGATGTTGAAACACGGTTGCTCGATTTCCGGCCGATCCTGCGTAATAGGGAGGTCATGGGATATGTGTTGGCCTATTGCGCTCATAGCTGGGAGTTGTTTGCCATGCGTTCCTGGTTGGTCGCCTTTCTGGCCTTTAGTCTGACCTTGCAAGGTTCTACAAATGGGGTGATCGCGCCGACGGTGGTAGCGACCCTCAGCGCCTTTTTCGCTATGCTGACCAGTATTTGCGGCAACGAACTCACCGACCGCTTTGGCCGCCGCCGCATGGTGGTGATTTATCTCATGTCAGCCGGTGTGTTGGCTCTGGTGCTTGGGTTTCTTGCGGCGTTGCCGTACTGGATCGTCGTCATGCTGGTTATTCTTTATGCCGGGCTGATCCAATTGGATTCGGCGGCGCTCACGGCCGGGGCGGTAATGGCGGCAGAAAAAGGTCGACGTGGCGCCACCCTCGGTCTTCACGCGTTGATCGGTTTTAGCGGCGGTGCCATTGGCCCGCTGGTGGTTGGCATGGTGCTCGATCTATCTGGCGGCGGTGAAAGTGTTGCTTCCTGGGGCTATGCCTTTGCTTCAATGGGTCTGGTGGCGCTTCTGGGGCCGATCGCCTTGTGGAAACTCAGAGGCTCCGCAAGCGCTTAAATTACTTGATTTAAAATTTTTCGGCCGTAGGTAATAAGGGACTTGATTTCATCCAATGAGGCGTATAAACCCTCGTCTCCAGTGATGACTAGCGACCCCTTCGTCTAGTCAGGTCTAGGACGCCAGATTTTCATTCTGGTAACACGGGTTCGAATCCCGTAGGGGTCACCACTTCTTTATTACCATTAAAAAACCCCAGAAA
>CAJWIB010000085.1 GCA_913041095.1 uncultured Rhodospirillaceae bacterium
AATAAAAGTAACAACGCCGAAAAAAGTGAGCACACCGATCATCAACCCTACACCCCAAATGCGGCGGCGGCGCAAGCTGGCTTCAGGGCCAAAATCTTTGACCGGCGGTAAATCGTCAATTTCGTTCATGTCGCTAAAATTTCCCAAAAGACCCAGAGTTAAAGTCTTCGACCGCTTGCCTGATCTCGGAATGAGTATTCATGACAAACGGGCCATAGCGGGCGATGGGTTCGTTCAACGCCGTGCCCTCGCAGTAAAGAATGCTGGCGCCACTATCTCCGGCCGTCACCTGGACATCGCCGTCGCCGTCAAAGGTGATGATCGAGGGGGCAGCGACTTCTCGGCTATCACTGTTGACCGAACCTTCATGAACGCAGAGAAACAGATTGCGTCCATCCTCAAGCGAAATCGACCAACCCGCGCCGGTAGTAAGATTGACGTCAAGGACTCGCACCGACATGAGAGACTCAGCGGGTCCCGTCAATTCCTCATAGGTACCGCGAATGACCCGCACCGAACCACCGTCGAAAGTCACGACGGGAATTTGATCAGCTGGGATATCCTGATACTTGGGTGCGACCATTTTATGCTTAGCCGGGAGGTTGATCCAGAGCTGAAAACCGCGCAGCCGTTCTTCGAGCATTTCCGGAATTTCAGAATGGATGATCCCGCGCCCAGCAGTCATCCACTGCACGTCGCCTGGTTTTAACTCACCTTCATTGCCAACCGAATCCCAATGGTGCATTTGCCCTTCGAACATGATCGAAACGGTCTCGAAGCCGCGATGCGGGTGATCCGGGAAGCCGGCAATATAGGCATCCGGCTCATCGGTATCCATGCGGTCCAGCATTAAAAACGGATCAACCTGATCGAGTTCAGGCGTGCCGATCATCCGGGTCAGCTTGACCCCGGCCCCATCGGTTGTCGGCACGCCGGCATAGACGTTAGCGATTGAGCGGGTGTTGGACACAGTCCTTAAGCCGCGCCGTGGCAGTGCTTGAATTTTTTACCGGAATCGCAGGGGCAGGAGGCGTTGCGGCCAACTTTACCCCAGGTCGACGGATCTTCGGGATCGATCACCGCCGCACTTTCGCGCACCACCAATGGAGAGGCCGGCAGTTCGCTTAAACCGGTGCCGTCAAACTCACCCTCTTCGTAAGCTTCGCCATACAGCAGGTCATCACCGTAGCCGAACTCGGCGGTGTCTTGGGTGATTTCAAACGTATCAGTAGTGCCATGCAAGCCTAATTCTCTCGGATCGGTAAGCTGCAGTTCCATATGGGCAAGAATAATCGTGATCCGTTCATCAAGCTCGGTGAGCATGCCATTGAACATGTCGAAAGCTTCGCCCTTATATTCATTGAGCGGATCTTTTTGTGCATAGGCGCGGAGCCCAATGCCCTGGCGAAGATGATCAAGAGCCAGCAGATGTTCTTTCCATACTTGGTCGAGCACTTGGAGCAATAAGTTTTTCTCGATATCGCGCATGACTACCGGGCCCCAAGAGGCGGCTTTTTCAGCCATCTTCCGATTAGCGGCATCGTTAATGCGTTCGAGGATTTGTTCATCCGCGACGCCCTCTTCCTTGCCCCAGTCTTCCACCGGCAAATCAAGACCAAACAGCCGCAAGCCTTCTTCATGGAGCGCTGCCGTGTCCCATTGCTCCTGATAGGCTTTTTCCGGAATACATTGGGCAACAACACTTTCAACCACGTTGTGGCGCATGTCCATGATCGTCACCGAGACGTCTTCGCTGCCCATCAATTCTTTGCGTTGTTCATAAATGACTTTCCGCTGGTCATTCATAACATCGTCAAATTTGAGTAGGTTTTTACGAATGTCGAAGTTGCGTGCTTCAACCTTTTGTTGCGCTTTTTCGAGCGCTTTGTTGATCCAAGTGTGAACAATCGCTTCACCTTCTTCGAGGCCGAGTTTCTGTAACATGCCGTCCATCCGCTCAGAGCCAAAAATCCGCATCAGATCATCTTCAAGCGACAAATAAAACTTTGAGCCGCCGGGATCGCCTTGACGACCGGAACGGCCACGCAGTTGGTTATCAATGCGTCGGCTTTCGTGCCGTTCGGTACCGATGATAAAAAGCCCGCCGGCAGCGACCACGACTTCTCTACCGTCGAGAACTTCCTGGCGTACACGTGCTTCAATCTCCGTTCGTTTAGTTTTGTCGGTTTCGCCTTCGAGCTGTTGACTGAGTAGCATATCGATATTACCGCCGAGCTGAATATCGGTGCCACGTCCCGCCATATTGGTGGCAATAGTGACCGAGCCCGGGGCACCAGCTTGGGCAATGATCATAGCTTCCTGTTCGTGGAAGCGCGCGTTCAGCACCTGATGTTTGATCTTGTCCTTTTTGAGCAAGTCAGAGATTTCTTCTGATTTTTCGATACTTACGGTACCTACCAGCACTGGCTGTTTGCGGATTTGGCAGTCTTCGATCATCGCCATGATGGCCTGATGTTTTTCGGTTGCAGTGCGATACACTTCATCATCTTGGTCATCGCGGATGCAAGGTTCATTGGTGGGTATTTCGGTCGATTCAAGTTTGTAAATTTCTTCGAACTCGCCTGCTTCCGTCATCGCCGTACCAGTCATACCAGCCAGCTTCGGATACATCCGGAAATAGTTCTGATAGGTGATCGAGGCGAGGGTTTGGTTTTCACTTTCGACCTCGACACCTTCTTTGGCTTCGAGCGCCTGGTGGAGGCCTTCTGAGAACCGGCGGCCCTCCATCATACGGCCGGTGAACTCATCAATAATAACCACCTGGCCTTCATGCACGATGTAGTCGGTATCAAGCTCGAACAGCTTGTGCGCCCTGAGCGCCTGATTAACATGGTGCACCAGACTTATATTGGTATATTCGTAAAGCGTACCCTCGGTGAGCAGACCGGCTTCCCGCAGCAAGTCTTCGATGTGCTCGTTACCGGCATCGGTCAGGGTAACGGCTTTTACTTTTTCATCCTTTTCGTAATCTTCTTCTATAAGTTCCGGAATAATTTTATCGATAGCGTTATAGAGTTCAGATGAATCTTCCGAGGCACCGGAGATAATTAGCGGTGTCCGTGCTTCATCAATCAGGATCGAATCAACTTCATCGACGATGGCATAATTGAACGGCCGCTGCACCATGTCTTCGAGCGTAAACTTCATATTATCGCGCAGATAATCAAAGCCGAATTCACTATTGGTGCCGTAAGTAATATCACAATTATAGGCTTCGGTACGCTCTTCTTCGGTGAGATTGGGAATGACACAGCCGACTGTCAGACCGAGTAGTTTATAGATTTTACCCATCCATTCAGCATCGCGAGAAGCCAGATAATCATTGACCGTGACAATATGAACGCCTTCGCCGGAAAGCGCATTTAAATAAACTGTCATGGTCGAGGTCAGGGTTTTACCTTCACCGGTTTTCATCTCAGCGATCATGCCGCGATGCAGCACAATGGCGCCAACCAATTGGACATCATACGGACGTTCACCGAGGGCGCGTTTGCCGGCTTCGCGCACCGTGGCGAAAGCGTCGGGTAAAATATCATCAAGGGATTTGCCGTTTTTGAGGCGATCCTTCAATTGATCGGTCCGGCCGCGCAACGCGTCATCGCTCAAATTTTCGACCGATGGTTCGAGCGCGTTGATCTGGTCGACGATGGAACTCAGACCGCGTACGTAGCGGTCATTGGCTGAGCCAAAAAGGCGCCGGGCGATGGCGTCAAACATTCAATTTCCTCAATAAATTCAACACTTAAAAAGTTCGGAGGCGGGGAATTGAAAATCTCAATATAACCCAGGAAATTTCTAACTTAATTCCACTTCGAATCTGGAGCACAGAGATAGAACTCTGGCACCTTTCTGTCAACGATTGCCCTCGCATAAATGTCAACAAATTGCGGAGGAAGTCCGGGTCAATTGCGTGATACCATCGCCAAAGAGCTCCCCGACGCTGTCGTCGCTGAGCTTTGCAAGGTCGCCGATGTAAAAACTTTCAATATGGACGGGAAATAGTTAATTAAGGGGACAGCTTACTTAACTCTCATTTATTTCGTCATGCATGGGCTTGACCCGCGCATGACGGTGTCTATTGTTTTTATTCTATCCTTAATTTTCAACGCTGGACTGAGTTTCTCTTTGAGGTTAAAAGGGCTTCGAATTTTAGCGTAAAGTAAGAACCATGACCGACATATCTCCCCTAGCGCCGACTAGTTTTCCGGCCATGCCTAAAATCCCCGGCGTTCAATTGGCGGCGGCAGACTGTGGTGTGCGCTATGCGGGTAAGCTGGATGTGTTGCTGGTTGAGCTTGCCGAGGGCACGGAGGTTGCCGGCGTCTTCACCAAATCGCAGACCGCCGCGGCACCGATTGATTGGTGCAAGCAGGCGATTGGTAACGGCAAGGCACGGGCACTCGTTGTGAATTCAGGTAATGCCAATGCCTTTAACGGCGTTGCCGGAATAGCCTCGGTTGAGCGGACGGCGGCGCAGACTTCTGAAATTGTCGGCTGCGCGCAACAAGATGTTTTCATTGCCTCGACCGGCGTGATTGGCGAAGCCTTGCCAGATCAAAAAATCACCGACGCCTTGGCCGGTCTTAAAAGTGAGTTGGGCTCAGATTGGCAGGCGGCGGCGGATGCAATCTGCACCACCGATACCTATCCTAAAGGCTCGTTCCGGACGGTAAAGATCGGCGACACCGAGGTGACGATTGGCGGTATTGCTAAAGGCTCAGGCATGATCGCGCCCGATATGGCAACCATGCTGGCTTTTGTTTTTACCGACGCTGCCATTCCGCAAAATATATTGCAGCGGCTGTTGAGCAAATCTGCCGATGAGAGTTTCAACTCGATCACGGTCGATTCTGACACGTCGACCAGCGATACGGTTCTGCTGTTCGCCACCGGCAAAGCCGAGCACGAATGGGTTACCGCCGTCGGTGATGCGCATCTTAGAGATTTCCGGCAGGCCTTGGACCAAGTCATGCTCGATCTAGCTCAGCAAATCGTGCGGGACGGCGAGGGTGCAACCAAATTTGTCGAAATTAAAGTATCCGGCGCAGCGGATGATACGGCTGCCCGGAAAATCGGTCTCGCCATTGCCAATTCACCTTTGGTCAAAACCGCGATTGCCGGTGAGGACGCCAATTGGGGCCGGATAGTTATGGCGGTCGGCAAATCCGGCGAGCAAGCTAATCGTGACCAGCTCTGCATTTCAATGGGTGGCGTCGAGATTGCTGCTACCGGCCAAGCGGTCGAAGGCTATGATGAAGCACCGGTCGCCGAACACATGAAAGGCCAGGATATATATATCGCCGTTGATGTCGGTATCGGTCAGGGCAACGCCACGGTTTGGACTTGTGATTTGACCCATGGATATATTTCGATCAATGCCGATTACCGGACCTGATCCCAGCTGTCTCGAAGCAGAAGTGCGAGAAGCACGACCCGATGTGCCGGTTATTCTCGTTGCCGCTATAGCACTGATCGATGTTGATGGCCGGATTTTGCTATCGCAACGGCCCGAAGGTAAAAGCATGGCGGGCCTGTGGGAATTCCCCGGCGGTAAAGTCGAAGATAATGAGACGCCCGAAGTTGCCCTGATCCGTGAACTTAAAGAAGAACTTGGCCTGGATATCTCGGAAAGCTGTCTGGCGCCGTTGACCTTTGCCTCGCACCCGTATGATGATTTTCATCTCCTGATGCCGCTCTATCTCTGCCGGGTCTGGAAAGGCAATCCGAACGCAAAAGAGGGCCAGGCGCTTAAATGGGTGCGGCTCGAAAATTTCGGCGACCACCCAATGCCACCCGCTGATGTGCCGCTGGTCGCCATACTTAGAGATTTTCTCTAAATGATTCAAAACCTACTGCTCGATCTCGACGGCACGCTCACTGATTCGAAGCTCGGCATTATCCGTTGCGTTCAGCATGCGCTCACTGAACTTGGTCAGCCGATGCCGCCTAACGATGATCTGTTGTGGTTCATTGGTCCGCCGCTCAGTGTCTCTTTCGAACAGATATTAGAGGGCGCGGGAGAAGATGCCGAGGAAGCCGTAACCCTATACCGCGAACGCTTTGGCACGGTGGGTCTGCTGGAAAACAATATCTATGACGGCGTTACAGAACTACTCGCGGCGCAAGCGGCGGCCGGAAAGCCTCAATTTATCGCTTAGTCCAAACCCCATGTCTATATCCAGCCAATCCTTGAACACTTCGAACTGGGCCATTGGTTTGAGCGGGTATATGGTTCGGAGCTGGATGGCACGCGGGCGGTCAAAACGGATTTGTTGCATCACATTTTTGCAGAGCTTGATCTCATTCCGGCGGAAACCGTGATGATCGGTGATAGGATGCATGATATAGATGCGGCCAAAGCCGTCGGCGCGACGTCAATTTGGGTTGATTATGGTCACGGTTCAGCGAAGGAGCGGGACCGAGCCGAGCCCGATTATATCTGCGCCTCCATCGAAGAACTCGGTGTCCTGTTAAATTCGATCTAGACTTGCCTTTCGGTGATATTTCCGCCATTTCTATCGACCGAAAATAAAGACTTACATGGTACTTATGTCTGAAACCGAAACCGTCACGGCGTGTTGCCTGATTATCGGCAACGAAGTTCTCTCGGGCCGCACCAAAGATGAAAATCTCGGCTGGCTGGCTGAACGGTTGACCGATTTGGGCATTCGCATGGCCGAGGCTCGGGTTATTCCGGACGATGAAGAAGTCATCATCAACACCGTCAACGAAGTGCGCGAGAAATACACCTATGTCTTTACCACCGGTGGCATCGGGCCGACCCATGATGACATAACGTCGCTCTGTGTGGCCAAAGCGTTTGGCGTTGAAGTCCACCGCAATCCGGAAGCTAAAGCGCTGTTGGAGGCTTATATTCCTGCCAAACGGTTGAACGAAGCCCGGCTTAAGATGGCGGATGTGCCAGTGGGCTCGATGCTGATCCGCAATCCGGTCAGCAAAGCGCCTGGTTTTCAGATGGGCAATGTCTATGTCATGGCAGGCGTGCCGTCGATCATGCGGACGATGTTTGACGAATTGGCATCGACCCTCACGGGGGGCACCAAAATGGAATCGATCGCAGTGGCATCCTACTTGCCGGAAGGGGCCGTCGCAGCACCCCTTGGCGACATCCAAGATGCTCACCCAAAGGTCGAAATCGGCAGCTATCCGTTTTTCCGGGCTGGCCATTTCGGCTGCACGCTGATTTCGCGTGGCACCGATATGACTGAACTTAAGACAGTCGCCGAAGAAGTCCGCCAGATGATTATCAGCCTCGGCGGTGAACCAATCGATGAAGACCTCATCACGCCAGCCGACGCTGACAATTCCAAAGACTATTAGGGAGATCGCATGCATCCAACTGATATACCGCAGGAAGTTAAAGACCATATTATTCTCCGCCGCGGTAAACTCCATCTCTATGAAGATTTGGACCCAGCCAAATCGGCACTGATTGTAATCGACATGCAAAACACTTTTATGGAACCGGGTGCCATGGCTGAAGTGCCTATGGCCCGCGAAATTGTGTCCAACATTAATCGCTTGGCCGCGGCCTGCCGGCAAGCAGGCGCTGCCGTTGCCTGGGTGCAAGTCACGGTATCTCCCGAAGACGGAGACGACTATTGGCCGGGCTTGCTCGCTCACGTCAATACCAAGGAGCGGGCTGCACTGTTTCTTGAGGCGCTCGCCGATGGCAGTCATGGTCACGCGCTTTGGCCCGAGCTGGAGGTCAAAGACGGCGATATAGTAGTCAATAAAAACCGCTATTCCGCTTTTCTACCAGGCGCTTCTCCGTTGGTCGGTGAATTGCGGGCGCGCGATATTGATACGGTGATTATCACCGGCACGCTCACCAATGTATGCTGTGAAAGCTCGGCCCGTGATGCCATGATGACCGATTTTAAGACCATTATGATATCGGACGCTAATGCCACGGTGCATGACCAGGATCACCTGGCCACCCTCAGTACGTTCTTCCAGGTTTTTGGCGATGTTTTTTCCACTGACGAGTTGGTGGATATTTTAGCACCGTAATTCGCAATTCAAGCCATCGTGGTGCCGGCTTAGGCCAGGCCACCGATGGCCAGAAACAGCATCCACTGAAACATTTTATAGATTGCACCTGGCAGACCTGACGTCGTCGTCGGAAGCAAATGGTCGACTCCCCAGGCGGCAAATTGAAGGGCGAGGTAAATGACAATATAGTGCAGCGCTTGGGTATCTGTGGTGGTGATCTCGGCATAAAGGAGAACAATTGGTGGCAGGAGCATGGATATGGCAGACATGTGCCCGACAAATTCCATGGTCCGCTTGGCGGTTGGATCAAAGGTGATATCAAGCATAAGCAAGATAAACTGTCTACGTCCGATGGAGCTGTGGCCGGCCAGCATAAAAGCTGCGTCAATTTTGTCTTGGCGCATTTGGCGGTGGTGGTGAAGAATGTCGTTTCACGGAATTTGACCGCCAGGATTTTGTTTGTGTGACGCGGACCGGTCATCCATAGCTAGATAACGGGCTGTCGCTTGAGATCTATACCTCGCTTGGTCACATTCTGGTGGCGCCTGATCTTGGCGGCAGGCGGGGTGTTATTGACGAATGGCTCAAGCAGATGAACAAGCGGCGGAATATCGTCTGCAGTGTGCCGCACTTTCTCTCGACTTGCGCCCTAGCCGCACAGTCCGATCACCTTTTGACCGTGCCGCGGTTACTGGGCGAGAAGGTTGCCAAGAACTTTGATCTCGATCTTCATGAATTGCCATTTGTCATGCTGGGCTTCACGATCGGCATCCATTGGCACCAAACCCGCGACAGCGATCCTGAACATGCCAGTTTCAGAAACTTTGTCATGGCTGCGGTTGGTTGAGGATTTCAATTAAGCTGTCAGTGAAAGATAAAGCTCCTAAATTCCCCACTTGTTTTTTGGAAATTCTGCGATAGGTTAGCGCCCTAGCCAAATTGCGCAAATCATACGCCCGCGTGGTGGAATTGGTAGACACGCAAGACTTAAAATCTTGTTCACGTAAGT
>CAJWIB010000086.1 GCA_913041095.1 uncultured Rhodospirillaceae bacterium
CCTGGTTGATCGCGAAGCCCCGGGCGGTCGGTATTTGCAACTGCTCAATAGCCGTTTTGTGGGTTTTCATCGGCAGATGATTTTGTAAATAACCCTGTGGCAACGAGCTAATCGCGGACGCACCGAAGCCAATAAGTGTCGCCGCTTTATCAGCCGTATAGCCTTGAAAATTTCGTTGCAATGTGCCGCTTTTTAATGCGATCGCCAAACTGTCATCAGGGCGAGCGAAGTGATCGAAACCGATCCGTACATAACCGAGTTCGACCAGACGGTCTGAAGCTGCTTCTGCCTGTTCCCACCTTGCATCGGCGTCAGGCAAATCAGCTTCTGAGATCATTTTTTGGTGTTCTTTCATCCACGGCACATGGGCATAACCAAAAAGTGCAATCCGTTGCGGCTCAAGTGAGACAGCCTTATCGACCTGATCAGCGACCCGGGCGACGGTTTGATGAGGTAAGCCGTACATCAAATCCATGTTGATCGAATTGATGCCGTATTGGCGCAACCAATCAATCACCTGTTTGGTGACTTCGAAAGGTTGGATACGATTAATTGCTTCTTGAACTTCAGGATGAAAATCCTGGACCCCGATGCTCGCCCGATTGACGCCAGCTTCGGCAATACCTTTGATATAGTCTTCGGTAGCATCGCGTGGATCAAGCTCAACTGCAATTTCAGCAGCTTCAGCAATGTCAAAACGTTGGCGCAAGCGATCAATGAGGCACTGCCAATCAGATGGCGTTAGCATGGTCGGGCTGCCACCGCCCCAATGCAGGTGTTGGGCTTTGAAACGGCTGGGTAGTTTTTCAGCAACCAAATCTACTTCTTGCAGCAAAGTTTCCAGATAAGCGGCGATGGGATCATAACGATTAACGATTTTGGTATAACAGCCGCAGAACCAGCACATAGAATCACAGAACGGAATATGAAAATAAAGCGACAACGGGTCAGCAGGATCAAGCTCGGGCAACCATTGAGAGGTGGTCTCACTGTTGATGCCATCATGAAAATGCGGAGCCGTTGGGTAACTCGTATAACGCGGCACCCGAAAGTCATATTTATTTGCCAATTGGTTCATGCTATTTCTTATAACTGTTCTAATCTACTGTCGTGTTACTGTTCTTCAATGTTGGGTAGATGTTCCCGATTTTATTAGTGGGAGATTTGTAGAAATTTAAGAAAGAAGAGCGTATAATTCTCAAGATAATTCTTCGGCAAATTATAACGAGTTAATGTCTTTATGACCACTACAGACCCTTCTAAACAAATTATTGGCGAATCCTCAAGTTTGGCGCCGAGTAATGTTCGCTTTCACCCGCTGGGTGATACGGAGCGCGTCCGTTCTAATTTGTATATTACATTGATTCTTATACCATAATTAGCCAAAAAAATTAGCAATATGACAACCTATCTGGAAAATAGGGGATTAATTCTAATCTAAGTAAACTGTCACCAAAATACTATCGATTCATTTCGTGATAATCGGCATTCGGCATCATGTCCAAACCATGCGCCATGCGGTTGGTATAATTGAAAAATGCAGTGGTATCGCAGATGTCGAAAATATCCTGTTCGACAAAGCCAACATTACGCAAACCATCGCGATCAACATCACCAATATCGTGCGGGCTTTTTGTCAGCTTCCAGGCAAAATCCAGCATCGTGTGGGTGCGTTCATCAAGCTCGGCAACGCGGTAATTCATCACCATCATTTCACCCAATTGAGGATCGCCGGACAATTGACGTACTGCCTGTCCGTGCGCAACCAAACAATAATAACAGCGGTTGGCGGAAGACACGACAACGGCAATCATCTCGCGTTCAAGTTTAGTGAGATTGCAGTCTTCTTCGTCAAGCATAAGCTTGTTGTAGAAAGCCGTAAAATTGCGGAACTTTTCAATATTACCCGTATAGGCGCGGAGCACATTCGGCACCATGCCCAGATTTTCTTCGCAAACGGAAAAGTATTCCTTGGTGTCTTCGTCGAGGCTGTCCAATTCGGGCAGGGGGATTTTAACGATATGATCTGGTTGCGGCATGTAAATTATCTGCACTGGGTCTTATGGAGCAGCAAGTGATCAGCGAGTACACAGGCGATCATGGCTTCACCCACCGGAACACCCCGAATGCCGACACAGGGGTCATGACGGCCCTTGGTTGAAACTTCGGCGTTCTCACCGCTGGTGGTGATGGTCTGGCGTGGCGTTGTGATTGAGCTTGTTGGTTTTACAACAAAACGCGTGATAATATCCTGACCGGTTGAGATGCCGCCTAAAATACCGCCGGCATTGTTCGAGAGAAAGCTCGGTCGGCCATCCAGCATGCGCATTTCATCGGCATTTTCTTCACCACTCAGTTCAGCCGCGCCAAAACCAACGCCAATTTCAACGCCCTTGGCGGCGTTAATACTCATCAAACCTTTGGCAATGTTGGCATCCATTTTATCATAGACCGGATTACCGAGTCCGACAGGCACGCCGCGAGCGACAATTTCTATGACCGCGCCGATGGAGGAGCCTGCTTTGCGGATGTCATCAAGATAGCTGCCCCATTCTTTGGCCATATCAGCATCCGGGCACCAGAACGGATTATTATTAATTTCGGCCCAATCCCATTTATTGCGATCAATTTTATGGGGGCCCATTTGCACCAGCGCGCCTCGGACGTCGATAGCATCACCAAGTACTTTCCTGGCAATCGCACCGGCGGCAACCCGGCAGGCGGTTTCCCGTGCGCTCGCCCGACCGCTGCCGCGATAATCGCGAATGCCGTATTTTTGATCGTAGGTGTAATCAGCATGGCCTGGACGATATAAATTTTTGATGTCTTCGTAGTCCTTGGAGCGCTGATCAGTGTTCTCAATCAACAAACCGATGGGTGTGCCGGTGGTTATACCTTCGAATACGCCCGACAGAATACGCACCTTATCGGCCTCTTTACGTTGGGTAGTATGGCGCGATTGTCCCGGCCGGCGCTTATCCAACCAGATTTGGATATCATTTTCGTTGAGGTCGATATTAGGAGGCGTGCCGTCTACCACACAGCCGATGGCAGGGCCATGGCTTTCACCAAATGTCGTGAACTGAAATAGGTGGCCAAAGCTATTTCCCGACATCAGACATACTCGCCTTAAGACTCACCGTTATTGACGGTGATGTCAGGCGCATCGACGGCTTTCATACCGACAATGTTATAGCCGCAATCGACGTGATGGGTTTCACCGGTAACGCCGGACGATAAATCACTGAGGAGATACATGCCCGAGCCGCCAACATCCTCATTGGACACATTGCGGCGGAGCGGCGAGTTATATTCGTTCCACTTGAGGATATAGCGGAAAT
Source organism: uncultured Rhodospirillaceae bacterium (assembly GCA_913041095.1). GTDB lineage: Bacteria > Pseudomonadota > Alphaproteobacteria > Rhodospirillales > UBA2165 > TMED23. The sequence continues at coordinate 3,342 of CAJWIB010000086.1, forward strand.
CGCCAATGCCGGAAGCAGCCAAGGTTTTCATCGGACCGGCCGAGAGAGAATTCACCCGAATGTTCTGGCTGCCGAGGTCTTCGGCAAGATAGCGCACACTGGCTTCAAGCGCTGCCTTGGCGACACCCATGACATTATAGTGCGGCATGACGCGTTCGGAGCCGGCGTAGGTCAGTGTTAAAAGCGCTCCACCATCGGTCATGAGTTCTTGCGCGCGCTGGCAAATGGCGGTGAAGGAATAACACGAGATCTGCATCGTCAGGGCAAAATTGTCAGCCGAGGTATCGAGATATTTTCCGGTCAGCTCATCCTTATCGGAAAAGGCGATGCCATGGAGGACAAAGTCGAGCTTGCCCCATTTTTTCTTAATCTTCGCAAAGACTGCATCAATGCTACTGTCATCGGTAACATCGCAGGGTAGCACGATTTCCGAGCCCACGGATTCGGCAAGTGGTACCACGCGCTTCTGCAAAGCTTCACCTTGAAAAGTGAAAGCCAGGTCAGCACCTTGGTTGGAAGTTGCTTGGGCGATCTGCCAGGCGATTGAGCGATTATTGGCGACGCCCATAATCAATCCCTTTTTGCCCGCCATCAGGCCTGCTGAATTACTCATTGGTCCCTCGTTATTCATCACCATACAGGAAATCTACCGGTAACCCCGCCGATTTTGCCGCACCATAATTAAAACTAAGTTGATGATCGACAAAAAGATTTAAAGCTTTGCTAAGACTATTATTTATGGGGAATTTATGCGGTTTCTTAAGCTAAATAGCAATGCAAAATGACCAAGTATTCAGTTGTATCTTATCACATTTTTTAACAAAAGATTTCAGATTCGCAAATTGAAGTTCTAAGCGCTAATTTTATCGGCTGGTTTGTCTTTCATATTTTGATCAAACAACTCGCCCTGTTTTTTCTTAGCCAGCAACTCGCGCGCCCGGGCATAAGATGGATCGTGCCAGAACATCAGGCAGCCATTGCAGCCTTTGCCGCAGCAGCCTTCCATGCCGATGCGCGGTGTTTTCACTTTTAGAGATGTATCCCGGAGGGCCTGCGACTCCCGCAGCCTATCGCGTTTGTTGGTATAAGCTTGCACCGATCCTTTGCCCGCTTCAATCGCGTGTGTTTCAGCATCAAGTTTTATGCGGTCCCATTGCACTTCAGTTAGCGAGCGTTCTTTGCGCAGCACTGTCATCGGCGGGATGCGCTCCTTGAGCGTCGTTAGGTCTTCTTGGTCGAACACTGCAAACGGCACGCGGAAGTAGGGATCATGGCCACCATTGATGACGCTTCTAATCTCGCCGGTTTTGGCGTGCTCAAATTCATAAAGCCTAAGCAGGATAGTGTCGCGGTCGTTCGGCGGCACAAATTCCAGCACATCACTGGCTTCAAGTTTGTTTTTGCCCTCGATGATGAATGCATCGTCTCCAACTGATTGCACTATGCCAGCATATTCCCAAGCCCCAAGCGTCGCCGTATTTTCATAACCATGCGAATGATTGGTCAAGCGGCCTTCATGAAAAGCATAGGTGTAGCCGCGATTGGGAATGGTCAGCAACTCATCCATATAGTCTTCGGCTGACCAGTTTTCTGGATCATTGTACCAATCATCGATGGCCATACGGTAAGCGCGGGCGACGAGGGCGACGTAATAGATGCTTTTGCCACGGCCTTCGACTTTGAGCGAGTCGACACCGATCCTTAAAAGATCATCCAATTTCGGCATGATGCAGAGATCTTTGGAATTAAGGATATAAGAACCACGGTCATCTTCTTCGATTGGCATAAATTCGCCGGGGCGTATTTCCTCTTCGAGCAGAAACTCAAACAGCTCTAGATTTTCTTCGGTCAGCGGCAGTTCTTTGCTAGTGCCGTCTTTAAGCCGCATATGAACCTTGTATTTCCAGCGGCAGCTATTAGCGCAGGCCCCTTGGTTGGCGCCGCGCTCAGCCATGAAGTTGGATAATAGACAGCGCCCGGAATAGGTCATGCACATAGCGCCATGGATAAAAGCTTCCAGCTTAATGTTCGGGCATTTTTCTCTAATTTCGGTGAGCTCATTAAAAGACACTTCGCGGCCAAGCACGCACAGGCTGGCGCCTTGATCCTGCCAGAATTTGACCGATTGCCAGGAACAGATATTGGCTTGGGTAGATACGTGGAGATCCAATTCGGGTGCCCGTTCCTTGACGAACATGAAAACGCCAGGATCGGCGACAATCAGGCCATCAGGTTGAACTTTGCGTACCGTATCGACATAGTCGGGCAGTTTGTCGATATCCTTGTTGTGGGAAAACAGATTGAGAGTGAGATAGACGCGTTTGCCATATTTATGGGCGAACTCTACGCCCTCAACGACTTCTTCCAGCGTGAATTCAGACTTAGTGCGGAGCGACAGATCGGGCGTGCCGAGATAAACCGCATCCGCGCCATAGAGCACGGCGATTTTCAGCTTTTCCAGCGAACCTGCCGGTAGCAGCAGTTCGGAACATCTTTGAATATCAGTCATCTTACATACCGATTAACCATCTCGGCAGAGACATACCTAAACTAGCAGCTTTTGTACATTCAATTGTTAGAATGGTTAAAAGCCGGATAGGGCTAGTTAATCACCCGCCAGGAGCCATCGTTTTGCCGGCAGGCGGTGCCTTTGACGATTTCTTTACGGCCATCAACGGTAATTTCGTGCTCATATTCGCGGCAATACTCGCCTGAAGACGCTTGCTGGGTTCTGATTGGCGTTACCCTGCCAGAATGACCCGTGTTGGGGTTGTTCCAGGTCGATGACTGTCCATCTTTGTTTTTTTCCAGAACCGCCTGCTGGGTCTCACTAGCTTTCATCCGGTCAACATCATCGAGGGTTTTACCAAGCTGACCTCCGACAAAAGCACCTCCTAGGGCCCCAATGGCGACTGCCGCTAACTTGCCCTTGCCGCTGCCAACTTGTGAGCCGGCGAGGGCTCCTAATCCAGCGCCAATTATGGTACCGAGAGTTTGTTTCTGTCCGGTTTGATTTTCAGCACAGGCCGCCAGAAAGGCAGCTAAGCTTAACACAAGTACAAATTTAGAAGCTTTCATCGTTTTATGATCCAGATTTTATCTAATTGTTTCCAATAACTTGATTGCCAGATTGATTGATTCTTACAGGTTAACAGAATAAAACGTGTTTACCTGTGATATTCGTCAACATTATGGCAAATTTACTAACAAATAGGAATAAATTAACTTGGCTAACGAGTTTGCAGATAACGAAAATATAACGTTCGACAGTGATGAACCCGTCGCTCTTTTTAATAAATGGCTGAAATTGGCGGAAGAAAAAGAGCCGGTTAACCCCAACGCTGTCGCTGTCGCCACGGCTAATGCCGACGGGAAACCCTCGGTTCGGATGCTTCTGCTAAAAGGTGTCGATGAACGCGGCTTTGTTTTTTATACCAATTCAGAAAGTCACAAAGGTGAAGAATTGGCGATAAATCCGCGGGCATCATTGTGCTTTTACTGGAAATCGATGAGACGAGAGGTCCGCGTCGATGGGCCGGTCGAGAAAATCAGCAATGAAGAAGCTGATGCTTATTTCGAAAGCCGGGCGCGCGGCAGCCAAATCGGTGCCTGGGCATCGAAGCAGTCACGCCCGCTTGAAAGTCGCTTCGAGTTGGAAAAGCGGATCGCCAAATACACGACAAAATTTCATATCGGCAAAGTGCCGCGCCCGGTATTTTGGGAAGGTTACCGGGTTAAACACGAAAGAGTGGAGTTCTGGGCTGAAAAAAAATTTCGTCTGCATGATCGTTTCGTATATACCCGAACGGATCAGGGTTGGCAGACCGAGCGGCTATATCCATAATTGACGACCTTGGTGGGGTAGGAACCTTGAACGATACGGAAGAACTGATAGAGCCATCCAAAACTGCAAGTTTGATGCGGTTTGCGACCTATGCCTCGGTTTCAGTCGCGACCGTTCTTATTGTCATCAAAACCGGCGCGTGGTTCGCCACTGAATCCGTCAGTTTATTATCTTCCTTAGTAGATTCTCTGCTGGATGTTGGCGCGTCCGTGGTGAATTTGATCGCGGTCCGCCATGCGCTCCAACCGGCCGACCGGGATCATCGCTTTGGTCACGGTAAAGCTGAAGCACTAGCCGGCTTGGCTCAAGCCGCATTTATTGTGGGTTCAGGCGCTTTTCTGCTGCTCAAATCAATCGATCGCTTTATCCAACCACGCGAAATTTCCAACAGTGAAACCGGTATCATTATTATGATTATTGCGATTGTTATGACTTTGCTGCTGGTGGGTTTCCAAAGTTATGTCGTCAAGCAAACCGGTTCGGTCGCGATTAGTGCCGACTCGCTCCACTATCGTGCTGACATTTTGGTCAATGTCGCGGTCATTGTTTCCCTCGTACTCGCTAGCAATTTGCAGTGGTATATAGCCGATCCAATATTCGCAATTTTAATTGTCGCTTACATGTCGATCGGGGCTTACAAGATCGCCATGCAGTCGATGGGTGTACTGATGGATAAGGAATTTACCGATGAAGACCGGTGGCGCATCAAGGAAATCGCCGAAAGTCATGCGAAAGTTCTTAGTGTTCATGATATGCGGACGCGGTCTTCTGGCGCGACGTCTTTTATTCAATTTCATGTCGAAATGGATAAAGAAATCTCGCTTGCTGAGGCGCACGATATCGCTGATGAAGTTATGTATATGGTCGAAGCGGCCTTTCCCAACACCGAAGTATTGATCCATCAAGATCCTGAAGGTGTTGATGAGCGCCGGGACGATATTCAGGAATAGGTATTATTTCGTAAAGGTTTTTCTAATATTTTGGTCGTAACCAAAAAATACTTATATTATAATTAGGTATATATAAGGACAGGCAAAACTGACTGTTTAGAACAGGTTGACCGAAAGTCACGTTCATTGGCGCTGATTTCGAAGGAATGATATGTCATATAAATCGATACTGGTACCACTCGACGGCACTGAGGCGGATGATCGCGCATTGGCTTGTGCCTATCAGGTAGCTAAAATCTCCAATAGTCATCTAAATATACTTCATGTTCAGGCGGATTCAAAAGAAGCCGTACCGTTGCTGGGTGAAGGTATGTCCGGTGCCATGATCGAAGAGATGATTGATCTTGCTGGTCGCGATGCTGATGAACGATTAAATTTAGCGCATCAAAAATTTGAAAAATTTGTCGCTGATAATGGCCTGACCGTTAGGGAGCGTCCGGCCGGGTCCGAAGATATTAATTCTCCCTCCGTTCATTGGGTCCAGAAAATTGGCCGGGAAGATGAGATTGTGTCGCGTGGTGGCCGCATTTCGGATTTGACAATTATGGCGCGGCCTAAATCTGATACTGAACGCCCCTCCTTGATGACCCTTCATGCCGCTATATTTGAAACGGGTAAGCCGGTTCTCATTGTGCCGCCGGAAATGCCAACTGAAATGGGTAGGCGTATATTGGTTGCCTGGAATGGCACTTCGGAAGCTGCAGCTGCCGTTGCGGCGGCGCTGCCGTTTCTTAAAGACGCGGAGGAGATCACGGTTTTGACGATTGAAACTGAGAAAGCTCTCAATCGTATCAGTGGAGAGGAGTTGCTGAGAAATCTCGCCTGGCATGGCGTTTCGGCGAT
>CAJWIB010000087.1 GCA_913041095.1 uncultured Rhodospirillaceae bacterium
GCTGAGAATCAGCGGAAAAAATTTGGAGTAAAACGTTCTGAATGACAATGGACAGACCAAAAGTGACCAATAAGGGCGGCAGCAGATCATCACCGAGGGTAAAATTTAGGATGCCCCGTTGCAAAAAATAGCCGAATACGAACATGATCGGCAATACGGCGAGCATGGAAAGAAATGGATTTAGGCCCGTGGTCTCGATGATCACCATGGCGACGAAAGCAGCAAGCACGATTAAATCACCGTGGGTAATATTTATCAGCCGCATGACCCCGAAAATAATAGCGAGGCCCGTGGCAAACAGAGCATAGAGTCCCCCGGTTAAGACGCCTTGAACAATTGAATTGATCCATTCAATCATTGTGATCTACCGAAATAGGCGGTGGCGATATTTGCCTTGGAAGAATCTTCAGGGCTGCCACTCAAGGTAATGCGCCCTTCCTGAAAACAATAAAACCGGTCGGCAATCGCCAAGGCCTGATTGATATCCTGTTCGACGACCAAAAGCGACACACCTTCAGCCTTGATTGCCGGCAGGGCATCATAAATATCTTTGATAATTATCGGCGCCAAACCCAGCGAAAGCTCGTCACAGAGCAGTAAATCGGGATTGGCCATTAAAGCTCGTCCGATAGCCACCATTTGCTGCTCGCCGCCACTCAACGACGTTCCCGAAACGTCACTGCGTTCTCTGAGTTTGGGGAACATTTCATAGACGCGTTGCAGGGTCCATTTTCCGGCACGCCCACTATAGGCGCCAATTTTGAGATTGTCCTCGACGCTCAGACTGGGAAAAAGCCGGCGGCCTTCAGGCACCATGGCAATTCCCATCTCGACTATCTTGCTGGCCGCCGAACCGTCGAGCGGGTTGCCTTGATAATTGAATTTATCGGACCGCGTATTTACCAGACCCGTGATGGCGCGGAGAAAAGTCGATTTGCCCGCAGCATTGGCGCCGATAATAGCAACAGTTTCACCTTGCATTAATGTGAAATCGATACCGAACAATGCCTGGTAGTCGCCATAAAATGCCGAAAGATTTCTGATACTCAAGAGACTCATTCGACACTGATCCCCATATATATTTTTTGGACTTCGGGACTATCGATTACGACTTGAGGATCGCCATCATCCATCTTTTGCCCGAAATTGATTACCAACAGTCGGTCAATCACAGATAGCAGGGCATGCACGATATGCTCGATCCAGATAACCGATATATTTTCAGTCTGGATTTCTCGGATTAAATCGATCAGTTCATCAACCTCATGTTCGGTGAGGCCACCGGCTATTTCATCTAACATCAAAATCCGCGGTCGGGTCGCTAACGCCCTGGCTAACTCCAAGCGCTTGCGTTCCAACAATGTCAAAGACCCGGCCAAAACATTGGCTTTGCCGATCAACTGGGTTCGCTCCAATATATCGACGCAAAAACCGTAGGTTTCTGCTTCCCCGGATTCACCGCCAAAAGCTCCACCAACCAGGAGATTTTCGAAAACCGTCATGCCAGCGAATGGGTGGGGAATTTGATACGATCTGGCGATGCCGGCCCGGCAGCGGTCATGGGCCGGCAGATGAGAGATATCCCTACCTTCGAAGGATACAGTACCCGTATTGGGCCGTAAGGTGCCCGCAATCAGATTGAAGAGAGTGCTCTTACCCGCACCATTAGGACCAATAATTCCCAAAGCCTCACCTTCATCCAAATGCATGTTGAAATTGTCGATCACCAAAAGAGAACCAAAACTTTTGGACAGGTTCTCAGCCTCAAGATAACGGGTCATTTCACCAGCGCCGGAAGATTTGAAGCAATTTCATCAGCGGCAATCCAGAGTTCATCGAGAAATTCACCGATTATTTTGTCGATGGCAACCGCAGTCGGGAACCACACCATGCTGACCACGCCCTCCACCCCGGTTTCGGATAATATTGGCACCGCAATCGCCATCATACCGTCCTGGTTGGTTGGCCGCCGTAATCCGTAGCCGCCACCATAGGTGGAATCACGCAAAGCGAATCTCTGCTCTTTCACTTCCCGCAATATTGCGTCTAGTTTTTCCCTTTTGTGAGCCAACTGATAGCTGGGATCGCTGGAGTGTCGAAGTTTATCGACAATTTCCTCTTTCTCATCAGACGGGCAATACGCCAAATAAGCGCGACCCGACGCAGACATCAAAAAATTTACGCGGAAGCCAATATTGTCTTGGTTGATATTAAACGGGCTGATGGCGCGGCTGGATTCCGAAACAATAAGTACTTCATCGTGGCGAACCAGCAAATCCGAGGGCCACACCAGTTTTCTACAAAGCGTCTCTAAAACCGGTTTGGCGGTTTCCATGAGACTGTCCCGTTCGTCCAAGTGACGTGCGATACGCTGAACTTTAACGCCAATTCTGTATCGGTGATCTCCAATTGAGCGGTGAATGAAACCAGCGTTTTCCAAGGTAAGAAGAATTCTTTTAACGGTCGATTTCGGTAATGCAGTAGCTTTTGCAAGCTCGTGAAGGCTTGCATGCCGAAATTCCTGTAACGCTAATAGTACTTCCAGTCCCCGTTCCAGAGATCGGATATATTTATTGCTACTCACGAATTCGCCCCATCTTTGTCAGATGTAATTCAGTGCCGACGTTCGCCGCATCGCCTCAAATCCATGTCGCATAAATAATGAGCGTTACCTAATCAAGATTCAAAAAGTACCACCAGGTGGCACGATACTGCAAAGACCACCTCTCGGCAACAATTCTATTTATCGTTGCTCGTTTGATGCCCAGGAACTTACATAAGGCCTGAAATTTTAAGAACGTAGTTTCAGCGGCAAAAAAACATGACCGCAAATGTGGAGGGATAAGTTCGTATGAGTAGATTTGTACAACAAATCGATTTGCTCGATCCCGACGATGTCGAGAAATGCGGCGGAAAAGCCACCAGTCTGGGTATTTTAACCAGACTGGGCGTGCGCGTTCCACCCGGATTTTGCATTTTCGATGACGCCTTTCTTCATTTGTTGGAAGCCAATTCTCTTAACAATCAAATCGCCGCTATCATCCCAAAACTGGATTTCGACGATTATGAGAATATCGACAAAAACACCGGACAAATTCGTTCGCTGATTAAAGAGTCGATAATCCCCGGTGATTTGGAAAAAGACATAGGTGATCAATACGCCGATCTGGTTGATGACGTCAATCGATTTGTCGCCGTGCGTTCTTCAGTATCAGTCAGAAATTCCGATGTCTCCTCCTTCCCCGGCATGATGGACACATATCATTATATTCTGGGAATTGAAGATGTCCTTTTAAAAGTGCGCAAGTGCTGGGCCTCTCTCTGGACAACCCGGGCGGCCTTCGCCCGTCATCAACAGAATGTGGAGCAGAACAGCGGCGTTATCGCGCCTGTAGTTCAGCTTATGGTGAAATCGGAAATCGCCGGTGTGTTATTCACTGCTAACCCGATCAACAAACATACCGGCGATATTGTCATCGAATCCAATTGGGGATTGGGTGAATCGGTCGTATCCGGCAAATCAATGAATGACTTCTATATTCTCGACAAGGATTCCTTAGATATAAAACAAGAGCAGATTTCCCCTAAGACGGTGATGGTAACTATGGATGAAGCCAAAGGTTCGGACCGGATTGAAATTCCGGTGCCGGAGGAATTGGCATCTGTTCCAACGCTGTCGGAAAACCATCTCAAAGCGCTCGGCGAAGCCGGTAAACGCATTGAGGATCATTTCGGGTTCAACGTAGACGTCGAATGGGCCTTTCAGGAGGACACACTTTACATCCTGCAAGCCCGCAAAATTCGAGGTCTGGAAGAATGAACTCGATAAACAACCCTGTCATCAACTAAAGGAAAGATGAAATGACATATAGATCAGTTGACGTACATAATCACTTTTATCCCAAGGAGTATCTGGAGTATCTGGTAAGCCGGACGGGTGAGAGAATCCGTGCCGAGCAGACCGGTGATGAAAGTTATGTCTGCATCTGCGGCGATGTCCGCGTTGCCCATATCGACCGACCCGGCCATTACGATGTTGAAGCTCGCATCAGGGATCTGGACGCCGCCGGTATGGACACTCAAATTATGAGTAAAACCATTCCGGCTCCTGAACTCCTGCCTCGGGACGAAGGCGTTTATTGGGCCAAGAAAATCAATGACGCATTGGCCGAAGCCGTCGCAAAATATCCAGGCCGACTTTACGCTTACGCGACCCTGCCTTATCAGGATGTCGACGCGGCGATCGTGGAGCTTGAACGGTGCAAGAAGGAGCTGAACTTTAACGGTATCCAGATGTTCTCCAACATGCAAGGCGAAGTCATGTATCAGGAGAAATTTGATCCGATCTTCCAAATGGCGGGCGACTACGACCTTCCCATCCTTCTCCACCCGACCATACCCATGACCTCCGAAGCAATGGATAAGAGTAAGATTCCGTATCAGCTTTATGGCTATACCTTGGATTCGACCCTCTGCGTCATCAGCTTAATTTTCAACGGCACTTTCGAGCGTAATACAAAGTTCAAATTGATCCACGCTCATCTTGGCGGCATCGCTCCTTATATGGTTCGCCGTCTTAAAGATTCCTGGAAGGGTTACGCCCATGAATGGGGTTTGGAGCGGGAACAACTTCCTGAAGAAACTTATCGCGAACGGGTCTGGGCGGACACGACATCATTCTACCTGCCGGCCATGAAATGCTGCTTGGAATGGCTCGGCCCGGAACATATGATGCTCGGCACCGACTATGCTCACCGAGTGGGCGATCCCGAAGGCGCTATCAAGAGTCTCATCGATTTAGGCGAAGAGCTAGAGTTACCGCAAGATCAGGTTGATATGATGCTTGGTAAAAATGCCGAAGAATTGTTCAACTTACCTCCACTGTCCAGTTATCCAGCGAATAAGTGATAATTCGACAGGCATAAATTGCTTTGGTTGCCGGTCATATGACCGGCAACCTGTGGCATTTGAAAAGTTCTCTATAAGAGCTTAAAAAAATTTGTATCGGTGATAAAAGGAAAATAGATCAGAAAATAATTAGCGAATGGGAGGCAGAGAAAATGGATCGTAGTATTTCCGCCCTTAGGACTTTAAGGCCTGACCAAGATGGCGATATATTTTGGTTCAGAGACGATTTGCATCAACCCTACCCTATTTCACCGATGGGTATGAGCACTGTGCAAAAGCACCATTGCTGGGGCTATCACGTTGCTTCCGAGCAGACTCAATTGCCGCCGTCGAAAGGCGCTCATGTTAAAATTCACCAAGGCCGCGTTTATCTTGGGTTCGCGCTGATCGAAGACGAGGCTGAGGTTGGCCAGCGCGCAGAATCCTTCGGTAAATTGGTTGAACAATGCATCGACAGCTGGGACGAATATTACAACGGCTATATCGATGAAATCATCGCCAACATCAAAGCGCTTAATCTGGACAACTCCGAAAATCTCTCCATCGCCGATTTACTTGATCATGTGCAAAAGGCCGAGCAAATGAACCGCCGAGCTTGGGAAATTCATTTTATCCTGATGTATCCCGCTGATGCGTTGTATCTTGAATTTGAGGCTTACTGCCTAGAAATGGGGCTTGAAGAAAAAGATTTTGTCACCATGCTCAAAGGTTTCGAAAGCATGCCGTCGAAAACCGACGAGGAATTGTGGAATTTGTCAATCGCCGCGGAGGAAAAAGGTCTCAATGATATTTTCCTGAACGAACCGGCGAAAAATTTACTAGCGGTTCTGGAAGGAACGCCGAAAGCAAAAGAATGGTTGGAGCGTCTTGGCAATTTTCTCGATACGTACGGCAACCGAATCAGCGCCGCTCATCTGGATGTGCTGTTTCCTACTTGGAAAGAGGACCCAACACCGGTTTTGGACACGCTCAAAAGTTACTTCCCGCGCCGTGAAAGTGGTTGGGACTTCTTCGAGGCACGTCAAACTGTTAATGATCAAAGAGAAGACGCTATCAAAGCCTGCAAGGCGAAAATAAACAAAGATGACCTGCCGCATTTCGAGCGCTTTTTGAAGGCGGCGCAAAAAATTTATGCTTATCAAGAAGATCACGGTTTTTACATCGATCAAGGCTGCACGGCAGCGCTTCACGATTCACTCATGACCGCTGGGCGTCGCCTGGAAAATCTGGGGCTCATTGAAGACGCCGCCGATATCTTTTATTTAAATTTCGGTGAACTCGTAGAAATTCTTGGCGACTTGGCATTGGACGAAAAGATTGGCGTCTATCATTATCAGCTTTTGATCAAACCTCTCATCGAAGAACGTAAGGAGGATTGGCGTAAAGCGCCGGATTTGGACGCGCCGCTTACCGTTGGCGCCGTCCCGGAAACCATGACTGATCCCATCGCAATAAAGGTGTTTGGCATTATCGATGAAGTCTTGCATCCCAAGGGCGAAAAGAAGGTCGTCGAACGGATGGAAGGTTTCCCAGGCGCTCCGGGATCGATTGAGGGTCCGGCGCGGGTGATCATGAATTTTGAAGATTTTCCAAAACTGCAATCGGGAGAAATTCTCGTTTGCCCGTATACGGGCACGGCCTGGACACCGTTGTTCCTGAAGATCGGCGGTGTGGTGACCGATACTGGCGGTATGTTGACCCATGCGGCCATCGCCGCTCGCGAATACGGTATTCCGGCAGTTGTGGGAACCTGGACCGCTACCAACTCCATCCGCAACGGCGATATCATCCGTCTGGATGGCGACAACGGTGTGGTCGAAATCATTAAGCGCATATAAGGTAAAGTTACGATGTCATTTAATATTGAAGAAGTGCTAGAGATCGTCGAAGAAGCCGGCCAGCTTGCCTTGCTCTATTACGGTAAAGTATCGCGTACGTTGAAGTCCGATATGACAATTGTTACCGAAGCCGATGAAGCCATCGAAAACTTCCTCAAAGTGTCATTGACCGCGCTGGCACCCGATTACGGTTTTATTGGTGAGGAAACAGAAGAAAACAAAGAACCCGCAAATGGTGAGACGCGTTCCTGGGTGGTGGACGCCCTGGACGGAACCATGGCGTTCGCCGCCGGAATATCAATCTGGACGCCGGCAGTCCATATTGTCGATGGCAGCAAACCGATCGCCGGTGCCTGCATCAATCCTGTGACCGACGAATTGTTCTGGGCTGATGAAGAAGGCGGCGCCTATTGCAACGGCTCTCCTTTGCAGGTCAACCCATCAACCAGCCTGGAGCGCAACAGTATTATCATCGGGCCAACCAATCATCATCAACTCTACAAAGTCGATTTTCCTGGCCGTATTTACAGCATGGGCGCACCTATTTACCAACTGTGTCAGACCGCCAAAGGCACGGTGCCGGCGATGTTTTTTAATCCGGCGATTTATATTTGGGACTTGGTATTACCGTCCTTGCTCATTGAACGCGCCGGCGGCGTTCTGGTTTATGAATCAGGAAGACCCGTCGATATCGCTGAACTTATGGATCGCAGCCGCGTTCCTGAAACCGTTTTTGCCGGCAACAAAGAGATGGTGGATATTCTTCGCCAGCAGGTTACTTATATCGGCAAATGATATTAGGAATTATCAACGAAGAATCATTAACAAATATTGATTTTAATAATACGGAGGAGGTTACTATGTCAGATAATAAAAAAATACCGACTAAAAATTTGCCAATAAAATCCGCCAAAATTGATCGGCGGCAATTCATTAAATCCACTGCTATCGGTGTAGGCGCCGCAGCTATCTCCAGCAGCATCGGCTTTCCTGCCATGGCAAAATCAAAGACCATTAAAATCGGCTATGTGACGCCCAAAACTGGTCCTTTGGCGCCTTTTGCCGAAGCCGATAGTTTTGCCGTGTCCCTGGCTCAGAAAGCTTTCGCCAATGGTATCAAGGTTGGTGGAGCAACCCATCCCGTTAAAATTATCATGAAAGACAGCCAATCCAATCCCAATCGGGCGGCGGCGGTCGCCAGCGACCTGATCGTCAAAGACGAGGTAGATGTCATGCTTGTGTCTTCGACGCCGGAGACCACAAATCCCGTATCCGATCAATGCGAAGTCAATGAAGTTCCTTGCGTCTCGACTGTCGCGCCTTGGCAGCCTTGGTTCTTCACTCGTGGCGGCAAGCCGGGCGTAGGATTTAAATGGACTTATCACTTCTTCTGGGGTTTGGAAGACGTCATTTCGGTCTTCACTAATATGTGGGGTAAATTGGATACTGGCAAAGTTGTCGGCGGCATGTTCCCCAATGACGGCGACGGTAACGCCTGGGGTGATAAGAAGCTGGGCTTCCCACCGGTACTTGCTAAAAAGGGCTATAAGTTGATCGATCCAGGCCGCTATCAAAATCTGACAGACGATTTCTCTGCGCAGATTTCCGCCTTCAAGAGCGGCGGTGTAGATATCGTCACGGGCGTCATGATCCCACCTGACTTCACAAACTTCTGGATTCAAGCGAAGCAGCAAGGCTTCCGTCCCAAGGCGGCCTCCATCGGCAAGGCGATCCTGTTCCCAGTGGTCGTCGAGGGATTGGGTGAAAGCGGCCACAATCTGTCGAGCGAAATTTGGTGGAGTCCGTCCCATCCGTTTAAGTCCTCTCTCACCGGACAGTCATCCGCCCAACTGGCGCATGCCTATACGGCGGCAACGAAAAAACAATGGACCCAACCCATCGGCTTCGCCCACGCGCTGTTTGAGGTTGCCGCCGATGTTATCAAACGCACCCAGGATGTCGGCAGCAACGCTGCCGTACTAGATGCCTTGACCAAAACCAATATTAACAGTGTCGTCGGTCCTATTGCCTGGAAACCAGGCCCCTTTAAAAATGTCGCAAAAACGCCGTTGGTCGGCGGTCAATGGCGGCTGGGCGGCAAATACAAGTACGATCTCGTCATCACCTCCAACGAAACCGCGCCGATGATCCCGACTGGTGGTGATATGCAACCAATTACCTAAAGGATGTTTTTTTGA
>CAJWIB010000088.1 GCA_913041095.1 uncultured Rhodospirillaceae bacterium
TAACGGCATATCCATCATTTTACCAAGCATGGTTTCGCTCCCTTAATTTATTATTCACCGTGAAAGTGGTGTCCTCCTGGGTGTTCCTTATGGTGGGGAGCATTTTCATAGTGCTGGCGAATAAGGTCAACGCCAAAATCATTGCCGTTCGGCGTTCAGGCCGATTAGTCAATAAGTGAATCTGTATGAGCAATCATTTTGAGCAAGGCCTGACGCAGTTGTTGCTCTTCCTTTTTATCGAGGCCCGACAGAAGCGCATGGTAGCGGTCATTGGCCATTGGCAATAGATCATCATAGATTTTCCGGCCTCGCGCCGTGAGCTGCAAATTAATCGTGCGGCGATCAGCCTTGCTGCGTTTTTTCTTGATATGCCCGCCTCGTTCGAGATTCTTAATCGCCCGGTTGACGGCCATTTTGTCCATCGCCCAGCGGCCGGTGATCTCCTGACCTGAAGCATTTTGGTGCTGTGCCAACGTCAACAACACCCGCCATTCAGCGACTGTCATATCTTGGCTTTCTAACTCGGTCGCAAAGGCCTTGCCAATCCGGTTGGCCAGCATGTGACAGAGCGTCAGGACATGGTCGTCCGGTCCAGGCTGAGCTGCTGAGGTGACTACAATTGGCATCAAGATTTTTCCTCTGGCATAAATTAATATCATATGATATCATTTTCTGAAAGCTCGGGCAATACGAGTGATCGACCAGAGGAGAGAAAAGCTAATGTTGAATAACAAACGCCGCACCCGGCCGGTTGAGTTGGGTCCATACCCACTGGAAAGGTTGCACCGGGATCCCGCTGCCCTGAAGGCTGAGGCGACGCGCTCATCTGTGTCGCCATCACCCATGCCAACCGGCTCACACCACTATCTCATCCAAAGTATAAATGTTCATTTAGATGCCTTTGAAAAACTGCGGGAGCCCGAACCTTTCCATAAAAAAGCGCCGGTGCCGGATGATCTCACCCGCCGCAGCCAGGATATCAAAGGAGCCGGCTATTTCCTTGACGCCTCAATGATCGGTATCTGCGAGATGCCGCAAAATGCGTGGCTCAACAACGCAAACTCCACCTATACCCACGCCGTCGCTGTTTTGGTTGAATACGGCAATCCTATTGATGCCGATAATAAGGCGGCTGATTGGGTGGCCGGCAATGAACATCTTTTGGCCACGCTCCGCGCCGCTGAAATCGCTCTCGACAATAGTGGTCAGATTTCCTCAATGGGATTTGAAAGCCGGGTTCACTGGACCGGGGCAACCGACATCGATCTGGATAAGGTTACCGTTTTAGCCGGCCTTGCGATCAGGGAGGGTGACCAACTGATCAATCCTTATGTTGATCGGCGTTTTGCCGTTGCCATGATAACCACCGATTACGCTCTCGCTACGGATTTGCCATTGCATGCATCGGCCCGTAATGGCCGCGACTTCAACTATCAGCTCGGACTTACCGGCGCGGTATCGGGTCTCGAGCGCTGGCGTGTTCGCAAGCGGCCATCCCATCTCGGCCCCTACCCGGTCGAAACGCTAAAGCGCATTGACCGGTTGACCACCGAAGTTTTCGATGATGAAGTACCCCGGGTACCGAGCCGCGCCAATATGTATATGCGCAGCGCCATGGGTGATCTCAGCGATAAGAGCAAGCGCCAAGCGAACCGCTGGTCGCAAAAACATCCTGTGTCGCAAGGCATCATGCGCCCAAGCTGGGCTATCAAACCCCTACAAGAAGGTCAGACCGCACCTGGTACGGCGCCGGATAGTGTGGACGCCGGCGACAACAGCAAAGCCCTCAAAGCGCTTAGCCATTATATGGGCTCGGTGATCACCGGTATTTGTGAAATTCCCGACTATTGCTGGTATTCCCACGACAAGCGCGGCCAGCCGATTGAACCCTATCACAAATACGGCCTGGTAGTGCTAATTGATCAGGGTTATGAGACCTTTTTAGGCGCCAGCGGTAATGATTGGATTTCCGGTTCCCAATCGATGCGGGCTTATTTACGGGGCGGCGAAATTGTCGGTGTGATGGCGGAAATGATCCGGCGGATGGGATATGGAGCCAGGGCGCACAGCAATCTCGACAGTCATGTCCTGCATGTTCCGATGGTTTTGGCAGCCGGCCTTGGTGAACAAAGCCGGGTCGGCGAAAGCGCGATTAATCCGTTTTTGGGCATGCGCTTTAAAACCGCCGTGCTGACCACAGATATGCCGCTGACAGCCGATAAACCGATCGATTTCGGCGTCCAGAGGTTCTGCTCAAAATGTGTCAAATGCGCCCGCGAATGCCCGTGCGGTGCGATTCCCTATGGCGACAAAGTGATCTTTAACGGCTATGAGACCTGGAAGCCCGATAGCGAGCGCTGTACCATGTACCGCTCGACCAATATGAAAGGCTCGGCCTGCGGGCGTTGCGTCAAAGTCTGCCCGCTCAGCAAGGATACCACCTGGGATGGCCCGCTACTTCATCAAGTGGGCAGCTGGCTCGGTGTCAACGCGATGTGGCTAAAACCCGTCCTCGCCCCGCTGGCGATCTGGATGGACGATAAGCTCGGCCAGGGCAATCCGGTTGATGAGAAGAAATGGTGGCTCGATCTCGAGGTGATGGGCGACAAGTCTTTCCGCTATGATCCTAACAATTACACCATCGCCGCCGAAGGCGTGAACCGACCGATGATTGATCCCGCAAAAAAACCCAAGAGTGTCGATAACATTGCCCTCTTCCCAGCCTCAACTCTGCCACCGCCGGATTTGGTCGGCCCCGGCCCAACCGACCGCAAGCTCGGACTTAAATTGGCCACCGAAGCCGAAACGGTCGAACAGGCTTTAGTGCGGCGGGCCGCCGGTGGCGAAATGCCGCCGACCTACCGGCCGAGTTATTTGGATGAAGGATGAGACCACTCAACGCCCGCGAATAAGCTCGATGATGCCGGAGAAATCCTTAGCCCCCGACCCTTCATCGCAATAGTCTTGATAGATCGCCGCGGCTTTTTCAGCGACATCAACGGAACTGCCAGCTGCTTTGGCTGCTGCCAAAGCTAAATTCATATCCTTGATCATCAAAGCTGTGCCAAAGCCACCATCAAAATCATTGTTGACCGGCGCACTCGGCACCAAACCGGGCACCGGGCAATAACTGCTCAATGACCAGCATTGCCCGGAAGATACATTTATGACGTTGAACATTTTTTCAGAATCAATACCCAGCTTCTCTGCCAGCACAAAAGCTTCGGCGGTTGAGGTCATTTGGATGCCAAGCATCATGTTATTGCACATCTTGACCGCCTGCCCGGCACCGGCATCACCGCAATTGAATATGTTTGCGCCCATCACTTGAAGATAAGGCTCCGCCGCCGCGAAGGCGTCAGCAGTGCCACCAACCATAATCGTCAAAGACCCATTCACTGCGCTCTTAACCCCGCCAGACACCGGCGCATCGACCATGAGACAATCTTTGGTGGCAGCCTTTTCGTGAACCGCTTGTGACATTGCCATATCGATAGTTGAACAATCGATCAGCACTGTATGGGCCGAGATATTCGGTAACACATCAGTATTATAAACCGCATCGACATGATCTCCAGCCGGCAGCATAGTGATGATTACTTCGGCGCCGTCAATCGCTGCCGCGGCCGAGGCCGCTTTTTCACAACCGCCTTTAACCACCGCATCCAAACTGGATGGGACTATATCAAAGGCAAGCACATTATGCCCGGCTTTGACTAAATTTAAGGCCATCGGGCCGCCCATATTACCGACCCCGATAAAGGCTATGTTGCTCATGCCAATCTCCAATAAAATTCCAACGCTAAACCTTGAACACCTTCTGCGTCTCCGGCACAAACAATTCTTCCGGCGTCATTTTTCTTTTGGTAACGCCCTGCTCATCACAATAGGCCAAAAAGGTTTCCAGTGTTACGCGGCTACCTTCGATGCCATAGGGCCAGTAATCGTGATCCGGAAAAAATTCCTGCTTCATCTGCTGGAATTGATCCGGCATCCAGGGAAATGGAATACGGGACGCGGTGATATCTGACAATCGCTCAACCATTTTGGCTTTCGCCTGTTCAAATGCTGTCATTAAATTCATCGCAATCCAGC
The DNA here is from genome assembly GCA_913041095.1 of uncultured Rhodospirillaceae bacterium. GTDB lineage: Bacteria > Pseudomonadota > Alphaproteobacteria > Rhodospirillales > UBA2165 > TMED23. Next base: position 4,096 of record CAJWIB010000088.1, read on the forward strand.
GATCCCGCTCATAGACGTCGCGTCTGATCGCGATTATATGCATGATCGGATAAATGCCTGTGCGCTTGAAATAGTCGAGCTCAACCTCCGGGTAATTCGGTATTAGCCGGACAATCTTACCGTCAGCCGACAGGAAAGCGTTGGGTGCCCGCGCCGAGATCAGGGCATCCAGCTCACCCTCGATGAGCATGTCCGTCAGTGAGCGATCACTTTCGCGGGTAATCCGCACGCCTTCCGGAACATTGGTCTTACCCATTTCAAGTCGTCCTGGTTCATTGACGCCGCCCTGCACCCAGTCGACTTCGTCCAATTTTGCGCCGCCTTCATGATGCAGCCAGCCGCGGGCATAAACCGTCGCGGTCTGGGTCCATTCCGGCACGCCAATGCGACCACTCTTTAGATCCGCCGAAGTTTTAATCTTACCGTCGCTCCTAATATAAAACGCCGAATGACGGAACATGCGGGAGATAAACACCGGAATACCGACAACCGGCGGATCATCCTGCGATCTCAGCGAGCAGAACTTGGCAAATGAAAGTTCTGAAACCTCCCATTCATAGGATTGAGCGAAGCGAAAAAAGGTTTCCTCAACGTCGAAGATCAAGCAATTGAGATCAATGCCTTCCGGCTGGATATTACCATTCACCAGATCACGCACATGATCGTAATCTTCAATCGCCAAGGTCAGAGGCAGTTTGCTCATCAATCCTTCTAGAAATAATTAGCTATTAAATTTCGCAACGATCTTAGCCAATTTGGGAGCTCAGATAAAATGAAAAAAGGAGCTCCAAAACTAGAACTCCCCTCTTCAATCTATTTTCCGGTTAAGCTATTTCTTTTTCTTCTTTTTGGAGTGTTTTGCGGCATAGACTTTGAGGAATTCAATCACTTCTGGTGGCATTTTTTAAGCTTGCCGATAACACTTCTTCTGCCCGCTTGTGGTGATTGCCGGTCGGTACATATTTCGCGGTTGGTCAGAAAAGTGGTCAACTTGACAAGATTGTTTAAATTCATATTGGTATCTTTTAAAATAGCTTCAATATTCTGATAGGTGCCGCTAATTTGATCTTCAAATCCTGCTGGCACGTCACCGTTGATATCAACTCCAACCTGACCGGCAAATATACCAGGCGCGAGCTGGGTTTAATCTCGGCACCATGAGTATACGGATTAAAGGGCTGGCAGATTAACTCTGGGTTAAAAAAAACGCGTCATGAAATTCCTCTGTAATTAAATCTTAAAAAGGTAATATAAAAATTGGCGGATTGGTTAGTTTGACAGCAGCCCCCACTCTTTGGCCCGGCTTTGGCGCCATTCGTCAAATGGTAGGACTGTCTGGTTATCCTTAAGCAGCTCTTCGGTCCAGGCGTATATTTCCTCGTCACTTAATGACAATTCGAACGGAATGCCAAAAGGTTGAGCGACATGCCACGGCGTATCAATAAAGGCTTCAGTACGGTTACCCTCTGGATCGAAACAATAAACTGACCAGGCATTACCATGCACGATGGTACTGATGCGCGTAACACCAGGATAATCTTTTAGGGAGCTGTGAATGGTGCGGAGCCGAGCGAACGAATCGGCGCGAAAGGAAATATGATTGTAATGCACCTCATCGCCGGTATTGGTCCTGCCTGAATAGAGCACAAGCTGGTGGTGATCCGAGGGGTCAGTCGAAAGAAAAGTAATCTCCTCGGTTTCCTCGTAGGGACCATGGTCGATAATGTGAAAACCATAGACAGTGGTAAAGAAATCCACCATGTGCGCCATATCAAAAACATGAAAACCAGCATGACTGATCGATAACGGTGGCTTTTTTGCCATTATATTCCCTCCGATTTTTCGGGCAGTATAAATCTATTTAAATTACTAACACCAGAAAAGTTATCGGCTCGCCAACTAACCCTTGCACGAATAGTTGCCGTCACGGAAATCACCGCTGGCGAGGAGATTGCTTCAAACCTCAGGTAATTTGGCTGCCGTCAAGCCAGCGATCCGGCCAAGTGCCACTGCCGTCAACAGACCGTTACCGGACAAATACCCCCAATCCGCCGACCCCGATAGACCCGCAGCCGCGCCCCCGGCGGCGAACAAATTCACGAAAGCTGAACCATCTTGGCGTAGAACCCGTGCCTCGGTGTTGACCGTCAAGCCGCCCTGGGTGTGGAACAACGAACCAGTGACTTTAATGCCGTAAAACGGGGGTTCAAGTGATGGTTTGGTAGAAAAGTCCCGGCCCAAGGGATCCGCTGAGGGCTCTTTTCTTAATTGCCGGCATTCGGCCAAAGTTTGCACCAACATGTCTTGCGGGAGGCCAAGCATGCTAGACAGCTCTTCAATACTAGTCGCCATTTTCACGGCCCCCATTTTTTCGGCCTGAACGTAATCTTCAAACCCCTTACCGAGTTCATGCAAGCGCTGATCATAGATATCCCAGGCCAAGCCATCCGGTTGCATCATCACGCGGTGCGCCTGCTCGGAATAGCCTTCATGTTCATTGGTAAAGCGCTGGCCCGACGCGTTGACCAAAATGCCGCCTTCAGTCATTAGTGCCCAGGTGATCAGAATACCGTGGGGATGAGCGACAGAGCCATGACCTTGATACGATCCGAGATAGCTTGTCGCCGCGCCGAGATCTTCACCCCATAAAATAGCCTCTCCTTGGTTGCCGGCATGACCAAAATAGTTCGCCGTCGCCATATCTGGGATATAGCGCTTAACCAATTCTGGATTGCCGCCATAGCCATTGCAGGCCAAGATCAGCGCCTGACAACTGATTGTCTCACTGGAGCCATCGGGACGTTCAATTCCGACGCCCTCAATATCTCCTCGCTCTTTGACAAACAGATCAACAACCCTGGCCTCGGTCATAACATCAATACCGGCGCGTTCAGCAGCAACGGTAAGCCCGCCGATGAGATCAACCCCTTGGCGGGATGGCGGTGCATGCATGCGCAATCGGCTGTGGCCAGGATATAAAAAGCCGCCTACCAATGTGAGTTCTATGGCATGAGCTTCGACCAGCCAGTCAATTGCCGGACCGGAGGCGGCGCACACCACTTCGACGATTGCCCTATCAACTTCACCATGAGCTTTTTCGATAATATCCTGTGATAAAATATTGACGCTGTCGTCAACGCCCTCAGCCGCTTGAATTTTTGTGCCGCAAGCTGGAACCATTCCCGAAGACAAGCCTGTACTGCCGCTCGGCACCGGGTCACGTTCCAGGATCAAGGGGCTAATTCCAGCATCGGCGAGACTCAGGGCTGCAACCATGCCAGCTGCACCGCCGCCGACAATCGCCACCGGAACAGAGATATCAAAAATCATATTTTGAGATGATTTAACCGTCATCGTCTATGGACCGAGGAACGGTAACCACGTCACGATAGGTGGAAAAAAGATGATCAAGGCGACCAGGAACATGGCGCAGGCCATAAACGGAATGGCGGCCAGACAAATCTCACTGAACTTAGTTCCCGGCGGCGCAACACCTTGCATGACGAATAGCAACAAGCCAAACGGCGGCGTCGTGAAACTGATCTCCATCGCCAGGAGCATGATTACTGCAAACCAAATAACCTGTTGTTCGGCTGACAAGCCAAAATCGAAGCCAACAATTATGGGGAAAAATATCGGCACAGTCAGCAGCATCATCGCCAATTGATCCATAAACATGCCGAGCAATAAAAGAATACCAAACATAATCAGTAGCATGACGAAACCAGAAACGTCAAAACTTGTGACCCATTCAATAAGGGCGACGCTGGCGCCGGATGCAGCGAGCACATTCGAAAACAGGCTGGAACCAAAAAGGATCATTAGAGCGATGATGGTCACCCGGGCGGCTCCCCACATTGATTTCCACAATGAATCGGAAAATTTCAGCCAGAATTTGTGAGCTTGATCACGCTCCCCCCTCAACAGCGGCATCAGCCACAAGTATAAAATTGATAGGATAATCACGCCCAGCGAACCATAGGCGGCGGATTCAGAAGGCGTCGCGACACCGAACATAATTAACAGAATAACCATCACGATGATTGAAATCATCGGCACAACATCCGTTAAAAATAGACACAAACGGGCCGACCATGGAATATATTCAACCTCATAAATGGGTGCTACCGAAGGATCGTAAGTCGCCCTGAGAAAGATATAGACCGCATACATGGTTGCTAAAATTAAGCCTGGCACAATGCCGCCGATCAGCAATCTGCCGATGTCGATTTCGGCGAGCGTGCCCAGTAAGACGGCTAAGGCCGACGGTGGTATCAGCATCGCCAATCCTCCGGTCCCTAAGATCGGACCGATCGACATGCTTTTTTTGTAACCGCGCTTGGCCATTTCAGGCACCATCAGTGTGCCCAGCAAGGCGGTCGAGCCCATTGAGGAGCCGGAGAGGGTGGCAAAAGCTGTTCCGCCGGCAACCGTAACATAGGATAGCCGCGCCGGGGTGCTACCCATTAAATTTTCCACCGCATTAAACATGCGATTGGCAAGCCCAGTGTGGAAAAACAGCTCTCCCATCAACAAAAACATCGGAATAGGCACGATGGCGAAAATCGACATGTTGGCAAAGGCATTATCGGTGAGCTGATAAATGCCTGCTTCCATATTTGCATCGAGGCTGCCAAAGCGGCCGTATATAATGAAGGCTGCTACCGTGTTTACCAGGATAAACGCAACACCGACGGGAAAGCCAATGAACATCAACGCTAACGTAGAACCCAAAAGCGCGATTAGTATCCAATACCACTCCATTAAATCTCGCCTTTAAGCGAACGCTGAGTCTCTTCCAACTCG
>CAJWIB010000089.1 GCA_913041095.1 uncultured Rhodospirillaceae bacterium
GCCTCACGTTTTTGATTTTAGTAGGTGTATTGATTGCCGTCGCCGGTGCGTGGGGCCTTCTCGTTCTTATTTGAGACGATGGCTATGCACACCCCCCAACGCAGAAGTGGCTCCGCCGGTTGCCCAACGAAGCCACTTCTAATCAGATGTCCTTCATACTCCGAAGAGTCCCTGGGATTTCCGATTAGATCCTTCCACTTCCACTTTCCTCGCGGTCCATTTCCGCTTCCAAATCTGTTATTATATTAGCCGCAGTTAGATTCAAAAAGCAATAGAGATTCGATCCACACCCCTGTGGAACCTGGGGATAACTAGCACTTTTTTGCATTTTTTTACAGATTAGAGGCTCGGTAACACACCGCCCGAATAATAAGTGCCGATCCGATTGCCTTTGGTGATTGGAAGAACGAGATTTGAGGAATATTCGCGGCTATGATGGACGGTTATGCGAGAGGATTCTTGCCTTGAGAGATGCCCCATACTGATCGCGTGCAATAAGTTTCCCGGATTTTCATCATCGGCGCATTTGATCCGGAGACCGAGACTTTCATCGGGCTGCAGTTCAATGCCATAAGGGCGAATTTCAATAGCATATTCGACGACTTCGCCTGGGGTTACCGGCGTGCGGCTGGTGTGTTTGTAATAAGGCTGCCAGGGTAAGGATTTATCTTGGTCAAGTTCCCGCTGGGAGCCGCGCAACCAACCGCGGGTTAAGAGCGATTTGTTGCCATCCTTATCCTGGTGCAGGATCGAGATAAACCAAAGTACTTCATCGGCTGTAGTTTCCGCATACAGATTTAAAACCATCGGGCCGCAAATCTCGGTTTTTTCAACCATGCCGCCGGTCCAAAACTGAACATCACCATGATCACCCTGAGCGTCTTCAAAACTCGTTGTATCATCATGCTCGAACAATTCATGTTCGTTCAACCAGCCGTCATTGTGCAAATAGAACGGCGTCCAGCGGGTTTCCGGGAAGGGCCAGCTATCACCTTCTTTCCAATCTCCCGTACCATCAATAAATACGCGCACAGGATTTTCTACGTCAAGGCCGGTTTCCTGTCCTTTAAGCCAATGGTCAAACCACCTGAGCGATTCATATTGATATTGATAAATCGGACGGTCCAAATAAAGCGGTGGGCCAATGGTCAGGCATTTCGGTCCCGCCCAGTTTTCCCAACTGCGGAAGGCACCCGGCAAGTGGAGACCAAACACGCCCCAGCAAGCACCAAGATAAGCAGGCACGGCTGGTTTCTCAGTGTAATCCAGGGAGCGATCACGGTAGTAATCGTTATCGAGAGGTTGGGCTAAAATCTCGGCGATCAAGGCAAAGCGTTCTTCAAGTGGCGCCTCAAGTGCCTCGCTTAGAAACGGCACTGCCATGATATCCGGATCAGCTTTGGCTGCATCCACAAGCTCTTGAAAAGCTGCTTCACCGATTTCCTGCTGGAGCAGGGGTGCCAGCTTTGGATCAGCTAAAGTAGGCAACCACATCTTCATGAAGCCATGGCTTAAGATGCCACCGTGATAATAGCGGTCTCGGTACATATCAGTGTAGGCAAAGGGGGCGAAAATCGCTTTGAGGGCAGGCGGGTTTTTGGCGGCGACCATGTTCTGAACAATGGCAAAAAAGGACATGCCAAACATACCGACATTGCCGTCACACCATTCTTGTTCGGCAAGCCATTCAATGGCCTCACAAATATCCAGAATCGTCCGTTCACCTAGATTGTCGTAAGTGCCACCCGACAGGCCAGTGCCTCGTACGTTCACGACAATATGGATATATCCACGCCGGGCAAAAAAATGGCCATCACCGGCCTCCATATGACCGCGCGTATGGGAGAAGCCCGTCGGAATTAAATCGGTATATTGATCTTCCTTTGGATAGGCATGGGCGCTGAGGAGGACCGGTACTGGATCGTTGGTATCAGGACGCGTTACATCGGCATCAAGCGTAATGCCATCGCTCAACGGAATAGTGAGATTTGTCTCAACAACAACATTGTGCTTGCGAGGTGAAGTGTTCCAATCCTGTGTGAGCAATTCCCTGTCCCCCTTGGCAGTCAATCGATGATATTTCTCCAATACTCGCTATCAACCAAAATAGCAAACCACCGAAAAATACCAAAAGAAACAACTGCGAGCGCTGTAGCTAACGGATGTTCTAAATCAAAAACTTGATGTTCGACATAAAGGTCGGGTAGGCGTAGACCGTGCTGCCAAGTTGCTCGGCGGTAACCCCATAAGTCATAGCAAAGGTAAAGAGATGAATGGTTTTGGGCGCGCCGTGACCCAGCAAATGTGCGCCCAAAATTCTGCCGGTACCGTCTTTGACCAGAACCTTGGCGAATACGGCTTTCTCAGCATAGGTTTTGGCCGAGCGGGCAAATGAGGAGAAATCTTCATTTCTGGCTAAAATGAGCCACGAACTGCGGACACCTAAATATCGAAAGTGAATACGGCGAAGGCACCATGGTTAGTTTTTATTTGCCAGCCAGCCGTTTAATCAATCAAGCCGCCTAAATTAGGGTCAGGACCCATTAATTACTCGTCGTATTGGACCAGCGTCGTGCAGGGAATATCTAACTTTTCCCGGCCGTTGAGAAAATTAAGCTCAATGATGCAGGCGCTGCCGACGACTTCCGCACCAACTTGCCGCAGCAGCTCAACTGCCGCCGCCATGGTGCCGCCAGTTGCCAGCAGATCATCGAGCAGAACAACCTTCTGACCAGGCTCAACTGCATCCGCCTGTATTTCGATGACATCGGTGCCGTATTCCAACTCATATTCATAAAGGATGGTTGGTCCCGGCAGTTTGCCTTTTTTCCGTACCATGGTGAAACCAAGACCAAGTTTAAGAGCAAGTGGTGCAGCCACCAAAAATCCACGCGATTCAATGCCGGCCAGTAAATCCGGCTGGTGACGGCTCACTTCCTTTGCCAACCGCCCCATCGTGACCTGCCAGGCATCTGCATGCGCCAGAAGGGTGGAGATGTCGTAAAATAAAATGCCGGGTTGAGGAAAATCTGGTATGCCGCGAATGTGATCTTTGATATCCATGGTACTCGTTGTCGCCTTTTGGTGTTCGATTTAATTTACTTAATCCAGTCTAACGGCACAAAATTAACATGACCAATGTTTTTCATCGTAATCCACAAAACGAGCCGCCAATTGCCGTCGATGGGCGGGGGATGTATTTGATTAATGCTAACGGCAAAGAATATATCGATGCGTCGGGTGGTGCGGCAGTATCATGCCTTGGGCATGGTGACCCTGAAGTCACTAAAGCTATTCAAGCTCAAGCCGAAAAATTAGCCTTTGCTCATACCGGTTTCTTAAGCAGTGAGCCGGCAGAGCAACTCGCAGATCTGCTAATCGAAAAGGCACCATCGGAATACGGTAAAGTCTTTTATGTGTCGGGTGGGTCCGAAGCTGTTGAGTCAGCACTCAAACTTGCCCGCCAGTATCATCTTGAAAACGGCGAACCGCAACGGCGATCACGTTCTTCTTGCGCCGCCTTTCATTGCAACCAAAAACGACACCGATAATATTGTCGACAAATTGTCACGTTCAATGCATTCGGTAATTAATTCAATTAATTTAAAAGAATAACTTGAATCCGAAACCCAGCACGGTTTAGGGTAGTCCCCATGCGACATAGGAAAACCTATGCGCCTGGCCTTGATACTAGGGAGGTCAGAACAATTTTAGATCTATAATTGTGAAGCTCCCTAAATAGTGTGAGTGCGTGTGGATTGTCTTGGTGAAGTTTATCAGGCTTGTACTAATTTTTCCGTGTCACAAATAAGGACTTATTATAAATTAACTAAACTAATCGGGAGAAAAAATATGTTTAAAAAATTATCCGTATCGACACTGGTTTTCGGATTGGCAGCAGGCGCCTTTATGATCGATGCTTCTGGTGCTGATGCAGCCGGAAAACGCCAATTCATTGCAATCGGTACTGGCGGTCCGACCGGTGTCTATTTTGTAACTGGTAACGCCATTTGCCGGATGGTGCACAGGGCGGCAGCTGAAGGCCGTTCAAAGGGCCGCAAACATGGCATCCGGTGCTCGGCGCCTTCAACCGGTGGTTCCAATTATAATATTCAGCAGATCAAAGATGGAGAATTGGACTTTGGTGTTGCTCAGTCTGACTGGCAATATCACGCTTCAAACGGATCCAGTAAGTGGAAAGGTAAACAATTTAAGAAATTGCGTGCGGTTTTCTCCGTGCATCCTGAGCCCTTCCAAATTATTGCCCGCGGTGATTCCGGTATTAATGGCTGGAACGATCTTAAAGGTAAAAAAGTTAATATTGGTAATCCAGGTTCAGGCCAACGTGGTTCTGCCGATCTGATGATCAAAGCGGCAGGCTGGACCAAAAAGGATTTCAAATTAGCTACTGAATTGACGTCTACGGAGCAATCAAAAGCTCTTTGTGACGGTAAAATTGATGCCTACATTTACTCAGTTGGCGTGCCGAATGCTGGTGTGTCCATTGCAACAGACGGCTGTGGTGCAAAAATTACCAATTTTAATGGTGCACTTGCCAAAAAATTTGTGACCAAGGCAAATCCGTTTTATGCGTGGGCAAACATCAAAAAAGGTACGTATAAAACGACCACCTCGGATGTTCAAACCTGGGGCGTTAAGGCAACTTTCGTAACTTCAGCAGACGTTGCAGATAACGTTGTTTATGAAGTTGTCCGGGCTGTTTTTGAAAATCTCGGTGAATTTAAAAAGCTTCACCCTGCGTTCAAAAACCTTGAGCCCAAAACAATGATCAAGGACGGTTTGTCTGCACCACTCCATAAAGGTGCGGCGAAATATTACAAAGAAAAAGGCTGGATGTAGGTCTTAGCAATATTGAAAGTCGGCTTCGGGGAGTTCCCCGGGCCGGCTTTTAAACTTGGGTAGGTTGTTAAAACTATTTTCCAATAAGGGCGCGGTATGGCCGAGACGGCATCCAATGCAGTTTCCGGTGAAGGTATTTCGCAGGAAGACATTCAGAAAAAAATAGAGGAAGTTGAATATACCGGTCGCCAGACCGGGCCGACTTTGGGCGTGATTATCGGCATCATTGGTGCTGCCTGGTCGCTGTTTCAATTGTGGATCGCATCACCGTTTCCGTTCCTATTAGATTTTGGCATCATCATTTCCGTCTCGGCTCGTGGAATCCATCTCGGCTTTGGCTTACTGATGGTATTTTTAATGTTCCCCGCCGCCAAATCGATGGCTCATAAACGTATTTTCCCAGTTGATATCGGCTTGGCTTTATTAGGCTGTTTTGCCGCTTTGTGGGTGTTTATCGACCAGGAAGGTATCACCGTTCGTCTTGGTCAGTTGTTGACGATTGATCTTTTTGGCTCAAAATTCCCGTTTGAAGCTGTTCTTGGTACTTGCGGTATATTGCTGCTGCTTGAAGCAACGCGCAGGGCCATTGGTGTTCCGCTGGTCATCGTGGCTTCAATCTTTTTGCTTTATTCGATCTTTGGCCAAGCTATGCCGGAGATTATTTCTCACCGTGGCGTCTCGGTTACCAGATTGATCGGTTACCATTGGTTTGGTGGCGAGGCGATCTTTGGCATTCCAATTGATGTTTCGGTCAGCTTTGTTTTCTTATTTGTGTTGTTTGGCGCGCTGCTGGATCGCGCCGGCGCAGGAAAATATTTTCTTGATCTCGCTTTTGCCATGGTCGGTAAATATCGTGGTGGTCCGGCTAAAGCAGCCATTCTGGCATCCGGTATGACAGGTTTAATCTCAGGCTCCTCAATCGCCAACGTCGTGACAACCGGTGTGTTTACCATTCCGGTGATGCGTAAAACCGGCTTTCCAGCGATCAAAGCGGGCGCCATTGAAGTCGCCGCTTCGACCAATGGTCAGATCATGCCGCCGATCATGGGTGCGGCCGCATTTATCATCGCTGAGCTTATTGGCATTACTTATTTTGATGTGATTGTAGCGGCCTTTATTCCCGCAATCATCAGCTATATCGGTTTGCTTTATATCTCACATCTTGAGGCTTTGAAGCTTGGTCTCTCAGGTATGGCCAAAGCAGACATTCCTGTTTTGCGAAAAGTCTTTTTCACCGGCGTGCACTTCATAATTCCGATTATAGTCTTGGTCTATTTGCTCATGGTTGAGCGCTGGACGGCGAGTAGTGCGGTTTTTTACACGATTATGGTGATGTTCCTCATCATGTTTGCGACGCGTATCTCACCCAGCAATATGAGCCGGGCGATGATGACGGTTCTCTACATTATACCAATTGTTGTCGCGGCAGCCTTTCGATTTTCCGGCGCGCAGACACAACCGGCATTGTTCTGGGGACTTGGGGCTGCCGTGTTGATCGTCATCGGGCTGGGTCTGATAAAAAACAGCAAAGAAGGTTGCGCAATTGCAGGCCTCAAGGAAGCTATTGTAGAGATCTACGGTGGGCTAATAGCGGGTGCCAGAAACATGGTTGGCATTGCCGTTGCTGTGGCGACGGCCGGTATCATTGTTGGTGCGGTATCTTCAACCGGGCTTAATAATGCCATGGTCGGCGTGGTTGAAGCACTTTCCGGCGGCAACGTCTTTATCCTGCTTATCCTCACCGCGGTGCTTTCCTTGATTCTCGGTATGGGATTACCCACGACGGCTAACTATCTCGTCGTGGCCTCCTTGCTGGCAGGCGTTTTGGTCGAGCTCGGCACTGCAGCAGGACTGGAACTGCCACTGATCGCGGTTCATCTGTTCGTCTTCTATTTCGGCTTAATGGCGGATTCAACACCGCCAGTATGCTTGGCAGCCTTTGCTGCCTCGGCCATTTCACGGGCTGATCCTTTGAAGACCGGTTTTCAAGCTTTCACTTACGATATTCGAACGGCAATACTACCGTTTGTCTTTATCTTCAATCCTGAGCTTTTATTGATCGGTGTGACTAGTGTTTGGCATGGTGTCATGGTATTCGTCGTCTCACTGATCGCTATTTTCTGCTTCACCTCAGCAACTCAAGGCTGGCTTATCATCAAAACCAATATTGCTGAGAGGGTTGTTCTGCTGGCGATTATGTTCGCGCTGTTCCGGCCTGATGTTATTCTAGGCTATATTTATCCTGAATACGTAGCTTTGGATTTTGACAAATTCGTCGCCAACCAAGTTCAAGTTCCCGAGAACAGAAAAATTCGTCTGCATTCCATACGGGAAACAGATTACGGTGATCGATTTAAACTTTATGTCTTAAGAGCACCTGGCGGAAATGCCGGACAAAAGGCTTTTGGACTTAAAATTGTCAAAGAAAAAAATGGCCGTTATTCGGTTGCCGATCTCACGCTGAATGGAATGGCGGAAAAAATAAAAATGGATTTTGGCGATTTCGTGACCGCCGTTGAAGTCGAGCAAATTGACCGGCCCGCCAAAGAACTTGTTTATCCGATCGCGTTAATCTTGTTAGGTGGCGTTCTGCTGATGCAAAACGGTAGACGTAAAAAAGGCACTGTGTCGGCGGAAGAAGCATAGCTATGTACAGTAATATATTACTAACTGTTGATTTGAGTGATGATACTTCGTGGTCTAAGGCAGCACCGACTGCGGTAGAGTTGTGCAAAGCTTTCGGCTCAAAATTGCATTTGTTGACAGTTATCCCAGATATGGGGACACCACTGGTCGAGGAGTTCTTTCCCGAAAATTATGAAGTGGAAATGGCCAAATGCGCAGCTGCCAAGATCGCTGATTTTGCTAATTCGCAATTTCCGTCAGACTTGGTGCCAAATATTCATATCGGTTCAGGCTCTATCTATAAAGAAATTTTGCGGGTCGCTAAGGAAGCCCATGCGGATGTAATTGTAATGGCATCACACCGGTTGGAATTTAGTGACTATTTGTTGGGACCCAATGCCGCACGCGTTGTCCGCCATGCAGATTGCTCGGTAATGGTGGTACGCGAATAGTATGATTAGAGCGCATTAGAAAACGCCGCTATCGAATGAGATAGCGGCGTTTTTATTTCGTAAAATAATCTACTTCGAAGCTTTAAGATAAGCGATCACATTATTACGATCTTTGGCTTTTTTGAGCTTGAAAACCATAGCGCCTTTTTTGCCGTTTTTGGCTTTTAAATATTTTTTCGGATTTTTCAAATAGTCGTTAAGAGCTGCTTCATCCCAGTTCCAGCTTGCACCTTTAAGACCTTTGTATTTTTTAAAGCCTTTTGCCGAACCTGCTTTGCGGCCAACGACGCCGGCGAGAGAAGGGCCAACTTTATGCTTGCCGGCTTTAACCGTATGACAAGCTTTGCATTTTTTGAAAACTTTTTTACCTTTCTTGGCATCGCCGGCAGCAGAAGCCGTATTTGCAAAAAGGGCAGTCGAAAGAATAAGGCTAAAGGCCAAAACACCACGAAGGAACATAAATCAAACTCCAAATTTTATCGTTTCAATTTCACCCGACCCACTTCGGATGAGAATAGGCGGTAGAAAAATTTATAACAAAAAGACTCGTTTTAAGCCTATTTGACTTATCGGTGCGCACTATAACCAGCATGCCTGAAATGACAAGCTTAAGATGCCTAAAAATTAATTGTTCAAGGCTAATAATTTACATAACCAGCTTAATCTTACCTTGACCAATGTTAATCCATATATTGGTGCTAAAGACCAAATATGCATATTTTTAGGCAAACTACTTAATAAATTTCAAAATCATCCCTATATTTATTCGATACCGAATTACTTTAGTTCTTTAGAATGGGGAGTAAAGCATGCCATATTTGTGCATACGTTATTGATATTGCACTATAATTGCAGGAAACGGAATTTGACGGCGGTGAAAATGACCGCGAGAGATCTGCGCGCTGGATGATTGAACGCATCTTAACGCAATTTGGTGATCTCGGCGTCGATATGGAGTC
>CAJWIB010000090.1 GCA_913041095.1 uncultured Rhodospirillaceae bacterium
TGGATCTCGTTGTGCTAACGGAACAAACCACTCACTAGACTATAATTTAAAGGTTACGGTCACTGGCACATGGTCGGAAGGTTTTTCCCAACTCCGTGCATCCCTCAAAATTTGTATGTCAGTAATTTTATCTCGCATTGGTTCGTTGACCCAAATATGGTCTAACCGGCGACCGCGATCATTAATTGTCCAGTCTTTGGAGCGGTAGCTCCACCAGCTGAAAATTTGTTCTTCCGGCGGAATAATTTTTCTGACCGCGTCGATCCAGGCGCCGGCCGCTTGAAACTTGTTCAAACCATCGACTTCTATTGGCGTATGCGAAACAACTTTTAATAATTGTTTATGTGACCAGACATCAGTTTCCAGCGGCGCAATGTTGAGATCACCAACCAAAATGCGATTTGTAGACTTTTTCCGCTGGCCTTTCGTCCATTTGGTGATTTCCTTAAGAAACTGGAGTTTATGGGCAAACTTCTCGTTTTCCTCTGGGTCGGGTATGTCGCCGCCGGCGGGAATATAAAAATTATGAATTTCGACCGGTCCAACCTTGCCGCCATCGATGGTTGCAAAAATATGCCGGCAATCTTGCTTGCCGCACCAATCTTTGGTGCCTGACTTAAGGAGTGGTACGCGAGAGAGAATAGCAACACCGTTATAACCCTTCATACCGGCCACCGCTTGATAAGGGTAGCCGAGTGCGGCAATGTCCTCGCCCGGGAATAAATCCGTAATCACTTTAATTTCCTGGAGGCAAATTATGTCTGGTGCTATTTCTTCAGCGAAGCGCTTAATCAGCGGCAAGCGCAGGCGGACGCTGTTGATATTCCACGTAGTTATTTTCATGCTGTCCCCGAAGTTTATTTTTAATTTACGTAAATGCGACATAAAACGGGTTATCGCAAGACCGAATAAAAAAGCGCCCGACGCAGAGGGGAGAGAACCGGGCACTTAACTATTTGGAGAGCGGGACAACCGGAGGAGTCCTTCCCGCCTATCGACTCTATTGCAGGATCAATCCATCCATATTTAATACTTAGTCATATTTGCATTTATATACAATGCATATCACGCATAGGTGATGCGCGTTTTTTGCATAACTCATAAAAAATAGTGGATTGGCAGGGTTATTGCTCTTCTGGCGGGCGTTTAAAAATGAAAAGTTTTGGGTCAATTTTTATACCACTTTCTAAATTACTGAGGGTTACGGTGGTTCTAATTTCTTGCTGGTCTGTAATGATCCATTGTCTTAAAGCCAGTGGCTGATCAGAGAAAATCATAGTGATTGAACCCTGCTCTGGGTCTTTGGTTCGCGCCAGCGTCACCCGCAGTATATTTGACCCTTTTTCAAATTTCGTTACGGTAACGTCACCATTGAGTTTGATGTCTTCTTCGACCAAAAAGCCGACTAGTGAGGTACTGAGCCATGAATGGATGGGACTTTTGAGCTCTTTATCAATATAAATTAGGAATGTACCGTCAGCGATTATCATGATCGGCGTCGGTGGATCATATTCGAAGCGCATTTTTCCAGGTCGGGATAACAGCAGCTTACCGGTCGCTACGCCGCCGTTTGAAGACACTTGGAGAAATCCCGCGCGCGCGGTTTCAATACCATTGAGAAAGGTCTCTACGCGCTTTAAATCCTGTTGATTTTCAACGCTGAGCTTGGCCGCAATTGTTTCAGCTGCCTTCACAACGGATATTGTCGCCGCCTGGGCAAACAGCGATAGAATTCCAGCTAAAAGTAAGTTTCTAATAGATATCATTAAAAAAATAATCAAACACTTAAATTGGGAGCTGCATCACTCAAGTGATGTAACAAGTAATCTATAGCAAGACCAGAGGAGAGTTTCGGGCTGAAAGGTAAAAATTATTTGATTAGTGAGTGCCAACAAGCACTTCGCGGCGGCCCACCCGATCAGCTTTGCTGACTACACCTTCAGCTTCCATGCGTTCAATGATACGCGCCGCCCTGTTATAGCCAATTTGCAGATGACGCTGAATGAAGCTGGTTGATGCCTTACCTTCACGGGCAATGATGGCAACTGCCTCATCGTAAAGCTCATCACCGCTATCGTTGCTAGCGGCAGCTCCTGGAATATCAAAGCCACCACCATCTTCTTCGGTGACTGCATCAACATAAACGGGTTCACCCTGGGCTTTTAAGAAATTAACGATGTGCTCAACTTCGCTATCGCTGATGAAAGGACCGTGGATACGGCTGATCTGACCACCGCCCGCCATATAAAGCATATCGCCTTGGCCAAGCAGTTGCTCGGCACCCTGTTCACCCAAGATTGTCCGGCTGTCAATTTTCGAGGTTACCTGGAAACTGATCCGGGTGGGGAAGTTTGCCTTAATCGTGCCGGTGATAACGTCGACTGATGGCCGTTGGGTCGCCATGATCAGATAAATTCCGGCAGCGCGCGCCATTTGCGACAAACGCTGGATGGCGGTTTCAATGTCTTTACCGGCGACCATCATTAGATCGGCCATTTCGTCGACCACTACCACGATCAGCGGTAGGGGGTTGGTGCTGAGCGGTTGATCCTCATAAATCGGTTTGCCTTCCTCATCAAAGCCGGTTTGGACGCGCCGGGTGATCTCTTCGCCTTTCTTGCGTGCTTCGGCAAGCCGCGAGTTATAGCCGGTAATGTTGCGAGTCCCCATCTGCGACATCAAACGGTAGCGATCTCCCATTTCGCGCACCGCCCATTTTAAGGCAACGATTGCCTTGGAAGGATCGGTCACAACCGGCGCTAATAAATTGGGGATACCGTCATAGACCGACAGCTCGAGCATTTTCGGATCAACCATGATAAATTTACATTCATCCGGATTAAGCCGGTATAACAGCGAGCAAATCATGGTATTAATAGCAACAGATTTACCGGAGCCAGTGGTACCAGCAATCAATAGATGCGGCATCCGGGCGAGATCAACAACGTTCGGTGTGCCGCCAATATCTTTCCCCAACACTAAAGGCAGGCTACCGGTGGTTTTTTCATAAGCTGCCGAGGCCAGGAGTTCCCGGAAAAATACCATGTCTCGCTTGGCGTTGGGCAGCTCAATACCAATAACGCTGCGGCCAGGCACCACGGCAATACGGACTGATAATGCGCTCATCGAACGGGCAATGTCATCGGAAAGGCCAACGACCCGCGAGGTTTTAGTGCCGGGAGCCGGTTCCAATTCATATAGCGTGACCACCGGACCGGGGTGCACTTTAACGATTTCACCTTTGACACCGAAATCCTGCAGCACGGATTCCAGCACCTCGGCATTTTGCGCCAAGGCTTCTTTATCAGCCTTTTCGATCCTGGTTACTGCCGGCGGTGCTACTAAAATATCAAGCGGCGGCAACTGATAAGTGTTGGAAACGGATAACCGCAGATTACCTTGTCCAGCATCTTTGGCACGTTTACCGGCTGGCGCTTTTTTAGTTTTTTCGGTGACAACTGCCGTGGACTTTTTTCTCGCCTTAGAAATAAGCTCGCTTGAGCGCGCCAATGGTGCCTCGACTTCTTCATCAGACGTTTGGCTGACTTCATCGATTGGCCCTGCTTCTCTATTTTCTGGTTCAGCACCGAAGGTTGGTTCGATTCGTTCTTTTAAAGTTTGGGCTTGGCGGCTAAGAAAACCGACGCCGCGCCAAACTGAGACAACGGACTGCACCGCGCCTCGGCCAATAGCGATCCATTCGGATCGATCCAGGCCACCTGAATAGATCAAAATTATGACTCCGATCAAACCGCTTAAGAGCGCTACACCAACATTGCTATAAGCGAGTTTGAGCGGAGCAAGCAGGGCAGTTGCTTGACTGAGCAGGGCGTAACCGGCTACGCCACCAATACCGGTCCGGAACGGCCAGGCCTCAGGCGCTGAAATCAGTGATAAAGCGAGCGACGTCAAAACTACACCGGCGATCATGGTCAACAAGCGCAGCCAAACAAACCTCACTCCTTTTTTACTAAACAAGCGCCAACCCCAGGCGGCGAATACCAGGCTCGGCAAAAACGCTGAAGCGCCAAGAATTTGTAACATAATATCGGACGTATAGGCACCAGCGAGACCCATCACGTTTTTGGCCGGACCATCGGCGGCGCTGTTAAAAGAGGGGTCGGCATGATGATAGCTTAATAGCGCGATAATCAGCGCTAGCGCTAAGAAAATCAGACCGACTCCTAAAAACTCGACAATGCGGCGCCGGGCGATCTCAATAAAGCTTTGCGGAAAAAGCGCTGTTAGCCAGACTGGAATTGCGGGTGCGTGAGGTGAACTAAGAGCTGAGCGTACCATTCGCCAACTCTAGGTTGAGTTCCTTTACACTTCGTTAACAATGGTTGAATAATGCACGCCAAACCCTTGAAAATAAGCTCTTTTTGCTCTTTGGGTAAGGGCTTTTAAGAGCTAACTTCAAGGTTAGCACATAGTCCTAGCTTATCACTGCCAAAAGGGCTTAATGGCTTCATACATACCTGTTCACCAAAAATACTTTATGTTTTGCCTTCTTCATCCTTCGCTATTGGTAATACCGTTAAGCAAGAAGCGGTTCGAGTTTGTCTCGGCTCACCCAATTCGAGAGAAAAAGTAGAAACTGGTCTTAATATTTTGATGCGAGTGTTAGGCGAAACGCGAAAGTCGCCGGCACTGATTATTTAAGCGTCTCGACAATCCGGCCCAAAGCTTCCGAAATAAATTCAAGTTTCTGAACTAAGGCAATTCGAATATACGGCGTGCCGGGATTGAAGCCGGATGCGTCCGGCCTCGCAAGATAGCCACCGGGCATCACTCTAACGCCAGCTTCCATCCAGAGCCGACGGGCGGCGGTTTCGCCATCAATGGCATCGAGCCACAAATAAAATCCGCCTTCAGGTCGGTAATAGCTAAATTGTTCGCCGAGAATTTGATCGGCCTGGTCAAATTTTTGGCGGTATAGTTTTTGATTTTCCTGAACGTGATCATCGTCGTGCCAGAGGGCCGCCGACGCCGCCAAAATTGGAATTGGTAAAGTGGCACCACCATAATTGCGCAGGGTTTTAAATTTTTTTATCAACTCCGGATCACCGGCAACAAAGCCCGAGCGGAGACCTGGCGCATTGGAGCGTTTGGATAAGGAATGAAAAACTAATACGTTAGCCATATTATTTTTTTGGCCACCACCTAAATCCTGACAGGCTTCAAGCCCACCCGGTGGGGGCGATTGATCATAAATTTCTGCGTAGCATTCATCGACGGCCAAGACGAAATCATATTTACGCGCTTGGGTGATGGCCGTTTTGAGATAATCAAGATCAGCAACGGCACCTTGCGGATTGGACGGTGAGCAGAGGAAAGCCAGGGATGTGCGCTGCAAGGTCGCTTCATCAAGTGCCGCGAAATCCGGCAGGAAACCGTTCTCGGGTGTGGCCGACATATAAATAGGTTCTGCCCGGTTCATCAACGCGGCGCCGATATAAACTTGGTAAAATGGGTTTGGGATCAGCACCACAGGTCGGGCACCGTTCTTTTGCGGTGAGATGGCAATATCACCCGCCATATATAGTGCTTCCCTGGTGCCGGAAACAGCACAGATGTTCTGGCTAGCCTCGATCAATCCGGCTGGCAAATTGTAGCGCCTGTTTAACCAGTCTCGGATGGCGTCCAGCAAATCAGGCGTGCCGGCAATCGGCGGATATTTTGCCCATTGGTCAGCAAATTTATTGATCGTTTCCGTCAGCAATGCCGGTGATGCATGTTGCGGCTCACCTAATGACATAATCATCGGCTCTTTGTTGGCTGGCGCCTCGACGCTATTTAACAGCGCCCGCAAGCGATCAAATGGATAATCCGTCAGTTTGTCGAGATTGGTATTGTACATCGTTAAAGCCACCATCCGAAAATAAGCCCCGCATATAGCGGGGCTTTAAAGTTCAGATAGTTTTAGCTTGCATCACCCGCTCTCACAAGCAGGTGAAAGAGAGATAACTTAATTAGAGAGCTTCGTCACCGCGCTCGCCGGTTCGGATCCGGATCGCATCGGTCAATTCATAAACAAAGATTTTGCCGTCACCGATATTTTCCGATCCAGCTTCGTTGCGAATGGTTTCGAGAACCCGGTCGGCCATATCGTCCGAGACGGCGATTTCGATTTTGGTTTTGGGTACAAAGCTAATGGCATATTCGGCACCGCGATATATCTCGGTATGACCTTTTTGACGGCCAAATCCTGATACTTCGCTTGTGGTCAAACCCTGGACACCGATCTCCATAAGCGCTTCTCGTACCGTATCCAATTTAGACGGTTTGATGATTGCTACTATATATTTCATGAGCGTCGCTCCTTTTTATCGATCTTACAGGTCGTAACTACGTTCGCCATGCGACGTAATATCAAGGCCTTCGGTTTCGTCATCAACAGTCACCCGCAAGCCAAGTACGGCTTGGGTTATTTTAAGAAGAATGAAACTGGCAACACCAGCCCAAACTATCGTGACAACGGCTGCAATCAATTGGCCGAGGAAAGCGGTTCCCATGGTGATGCCTTCCGGTAACCCGTTGCCGCCAAGACTGGCATCGGCGAAGAACGCGGTCAGTAAAATACCCAAAGTACCGCCAATACCGTGAACGGCGAAGACATCAAGCGAGTCATCGATGTTCCATTTCGACTTTACGACATTGATCATATAGAAGCAGAGGACTCCCGAACCGACACCATATACCAGGGCGCCACCCGGGCCGACAAAGCCGGAGCCGGGTGTGATCGTCGCCAAACCAGCAATCGCCCCGGTGGCAATACCAACCAGGCTGGGTTTGCCGAATTTGATGTATTCGATCAAAATCCAGGTGAGGCAGGCAGCTGACGCCGAAATATGTGTCACTGTCATTGCCATCCCGGCGCTGCCATTGGCAGCCAGGGCAGAGCCAGCATTAAAGCCGTACCAGCCAACCCACAACATTGCTGCACCGATCATCACCAGACCCGGATTGTGCGGCGGGCGTAATTCATCGGGAAAACCCCGGCGGGCACCAAGGACTTTAGCGATGACTAAAGCTGCCACCGCGGCATTGGCGTGGACCACTAAGCCGCCGGCAAAATCCATCGTTGCATAGCCTTTGAGGGCGTCACTGGCCCAACCAAGATCAGCCAGGAGACCACCGCCCCAAATCCAATGGGTGGAGGGGGCATAGACAAAGATAAGCCACAGAGCGCTGAACAAGATAACCGCACCAAATTTAATGCGCTCAACATAGGCGCCGACAATCAGAGCCGGAGTGATAATGGCAAAAGTCATTTGGAACATGAAAAAGACATCTTCCGGGATGCTGCCAAAAAGCGTATCGGTTGAAACTCCAGCAAGGAACACCTTTGACGGACCACCCCACCACGCATTACCACCGCCAAAAGCGATGCTATAACCGACGACCAGCCAGACAATGGAGGCCATGCAGCAAATTGTGAAACATTGCATCAGCACGGAAAGTACATTTTTCGACCGTACCAACCCGCCATAAAATAAAGCCAGGCCGGGCATGGTCATGAACAGCACCAAAGCCGTTGCAGTTATAATCCAAGCCGTATCACCGCCACTGAGTTTATCGGCAGCGAAAGCTTCGCTTGGCGCCAAAGAAATTAAACTGAAAAGAAAAATAGTCACTGAACTGATCGTATATTTACGCATCTAATGGTCCTCCTATTGCACACAGTTCACGCAGCTCTCGAATTCAAACCAGTCGAATTTCCCTGAATTTTTGTGCGCCACGCAACAATTAAGTATCAAGAACCGTGCCGGTTTACCAAAATTGTGGATTAATCATTTATTTTCAAGGCGTTGAATGAATTATCGTGACCCATTATGGTAAAAAATACCAGTGTATTCTGATTATTTTTTCAGCAATAACCTTACTTTGACTATTATTTAGTCAAAAAAGGGTGGACCGTCTTACGGCGTGGCATGCGTAAGACGGTCCGGATGAGCGAAAGAACAAGGGAGGACAATTCCGTCCGCTCACACAATTTGGCACAAAATTCTGAACCTCAAAAGCCCATCCCAGACTAATATTTTGGGATGGGCATCTAAAGATTGGAGAGTGTCCGGTTAATGGATCATTTCACCATGCTGACTGAGATCCAGACCTTCGGCTTCGGCGTCACTGTCGACACGAAGACCGATTGTTTTATCAACCACGAAGAGGATGACCGCCGAGGCGACCGCACTCCAGACGATGGTTGCGGCGATGCCGTAAAGTTGTGTCCAAACCTGGGCAACGTTACCTTCGAGGGCGCCGGCCGTGCCGCCAATCGCCTCGACGGCGAAGACGCCGGTCAGGATCGCACCGGTGATGCCACCCAAACCGTGAACGGCAAAGACATCAAGTGAATCGTCATAGCCAAGTTTATGTTTAAGCGACGTCGCACCCCAAAAGCAAACCAGGCCAGCGAGAATACCAATCACCAAGGCGCCTTTCGGACCGACAAAGCCTGAAGCTGGCGTAATCGCCACCAAACCGGCGACCGCACCAGAAACGATACCAAGCACGGTTGGCTTTTTTTGGCTGACCCATTCAGCAACCATCCAGGCTAGACCAGCAGCAGCGGCAGCAATTTGCGTAACCGTCATCGCCATGGCTGCTCCTCCGTTAGCGCCCAAGGCCGAACCGCCGTTGAAACCGAACCAGCCAACCCACAGCAGCGCGCCACCGATGACGGTGAGAACGAGATTATGCGGAGCCAAATTTTCAACGCCGTAGCCTTTGCGTTTACCCAGCATGATACAAGCGACAAGTGCGGCAATACCCGAGTTAATATGGACAACAGTGCCGCCAGCAAAATCAAGCACGCCGGCATCGCCAAGAAAGCCGCCGCCCCAGACCCAGAAGGTCAC
>CAJWIB010000091.1 GCA_913041095.1 uncultured Rhodospirillaceae bacterium
GTGTTACAAATTTTTGCATTAGGTTAGGGTCGCTTTATTAAACTATGAAATTTAACGTTGAGATATTCTTCAACGAGAGCATTGGTGGGTATTATTTTGTATGCCATAACCGCGCCAGAATACTTGAATAGATAGTTCATAATTAGCCAAAAATTCGGGAAGATTAAACCAGATGTTTTTTAAATGTGCCCATCATGCACCGGCGGATGATCAGTCCTCCGGACGGGTTGTTTCGAACGGCTCAACATCCAGAATCGTCGATATTCATTGTCACCGGGAATGTGCAGCGGCGGCGGAAATGATGAAAACTGAAGCCGAGCGCGTCGGTTTCGCTGCTCTTTCGTTTGGCAGCGAATTGACCAAAGAAGTCAACCGCCAGCAATTGATCGATATTAAACCAAAAATGGAATCTCTTGATAAGCGCATAGCTGATATGGATAAGATGGGAGTTGATATCCAGGTGGTTTCGATCTCACCCTACCAATATTATTATTGGGCCGAAGCTGAAGTGGGCCGCGAGGTTTCCAAGACTATCAATGATGATCTCGCTGAAGCAGTTGGCGTGAAGCCGGATCGTTTAGTCGGCTTCGGTACGGTGCCGCTGCAAAATACAGAGATGGCAATCGATGAGCTGGAGCGGTGTATCAGCGAGCTCGGCTTTAAAGGCATCGAGATCAACAGCCAAATCGCAGGTGAGGATTTATCGTCACCCCGGTTGGCGCCGTTTTGGGCCAAAGTGGAGGAGTTGGATATCGTCGTCTTTATCCATACGGCCGGGTTTACCCATCCGGATCGTTTGAAAGACCATTATTTTATCAATCTCATCGGTCACCCGATTGAAGCTACTTTGGCGATTTCGAGGCTTATTTTTGATGGTGTGATGGAACACCATCCCGGGCTTAAAGTTGTGGTGGCGCATGGCGGCGGTTATTTGCCAGCTTATTCCGGCCGCATGGATCATGCCTACCGGGCACGCAAAGATGTGCGCGAAGGTTTGCCCGATCTGCCGAGTGATTATCTCAAGCGGTTTTACTTCGACACCATGGTGTTTGAGCCGGATCAGCTTGAATATCTGATCAACAAGTATGGTGCCGATCATATCTTGCTTGGCACCGATTATCCGTATGACATGGGCGAAAGAGATCCAGTTGGCTTGGTCAACCGGGTCGAAGGGCTGACCGAGCATGATTGCTCCGCAATTTGCGGTGATAATGCAGCCAAGCTGCTTAATATCTAAAACGCCTACTATTTAGCCGATTATAACCCCATCGCCGAAAGACCGTGGGGTTTTTAGCAAATTGTGGTATGTAACTACTTGTCTATATATCGAAATGATATATATCAACATAATATATATCGATCAAATATAGGAAAAAGGTTTGTTATGGATACCAAAACGCTTTGTCTCGGTGCTCTTAGTCTTGGCGATGCTTCAGGCTATGAAATAAAAAAAATGTTCGAAGAAGGCACGTTTAGCCACTTCTATGATGCGGGTTACGGCTCAATATATCCGGCCCTGAATAGGTTGCTGACAGAAGGTTTGGTCACCTGTACGGAAGTAGAGCAAGAAAACCGGCCGTTGAAAAAAGTCTATAGCATGACCGGAACCGGAATGGCTAAGCTTAAAGCAGATTTGAGTGAAGAGCCATCCCGCGACAAAACTCGCTCGGAAAGTATTGTCATGATGTTTTTCAGTCATTTAATAGGCTCTGCGCATCGTGAAGAAATTCTTCAATCCTATATCGATTATTACCGTAAAGGCGTCGATTGTATCGAAAATATCGATCCAACCGGCCAGCCATTTGGCCGTCAATTTGTCCGCGGCTTAGGTCTTGCGGTCTACAAAGCTGCTGCCAAATACCTAGAAGAGAACAAGGACCTATTACTCTCTGACGAAGAAGAAAGAGACATTGGAGACGCTGCTTGAAAAAATCATATTTAATAGCTGCCGCTGTTGCCGTAGTTGCAGTTGGCTGGGTGGCGTCGGGACAACTTGGCGGTAATAAAGATGTAAACGTCGCGCCATCGAAAAAAGCAAGCAAGGTCCAAAGTGCAGCTCCCCTACCGCGCGTGCGGGTGAAATCATCCGTTGCCGAAATTCGGGTTAATGAGTTGGTTGTTCTCGGTAAAACCGAAGCTTCTCGCAAAGTCACTCTTAAGGCGGAAACAGCTGGCCGGATCATCGCCATCAAAGCCAAGAAAGGCGACAAAGTAAAAAAAGGCGATGTGATTGTCCAAATTGCCTTGGATGATCGCCAGTCCCGCTTGTTGGAGGCGAAGGCGAAACTGCGCCAGCGCCAGATTGAATATCAAGCGGCTAAGGAATTGTCGGCGCGTAATTTCCGCTCAAAATTAAAGCTTGCCGAGGCACAAGCCCAGTTGGATTCCGCCAAGGCAAATCTCAAGAATATAAAAGTTGATCTAAACCGCACTGTCATTCGGGCGTCCTTTGCTGGGGTACTGGAACTGCGCCCGGTCGAAATCGGTGATTTTGTTAAAATAGGCAACCCGGTGGCAACGATTGTTGACCTCTCGCCGATTCTGGTTGTCGCCAACATTCCGGAAGTGCAAATTGAAAAGGTCCGCCAAGGCTTATCGGCCAAAGCACGCTTGGTCAGCGGTAAGATTTTTAGCGGGAAGATCAGGTATGTTTCGACCGAGGCGGTCAACGCCACCAGAACTTTTAAAGTTGAAATGGAAACGCCAAATATTGACCGTTCCATCGTTGCCGGATTAACCGCTGAACTTCGTCTCTCATTAGGTGACGTTAAAGCTCACCAGGTATCGCCAGCTGTCCTCACTTTGTCGCACGATGGTTTGGTTGGGGTTAAATCGGTAAATGCTAGCGATATTGTTGATTTTCATAAAATTGAACTAATAGCAGATACACCTGATGGTATGTGGCTTGCCGGTCTGCCGGATCAGGTGACGATCATCAGTGTCGGCCAAGAATTCGTCAAAGTTGGCCAGAAAGTCGAGCCGATTACTTCAAGTGGAACGGCGATCTCCGAATTAAAAGGTAAATAGCCATGACTTCGACAGTCATTGATGCAGCCATCAGTCATGCGCGGACAATAATCGCAGCGCTCTTTCTGATATTGATTTCCGGAACGATTTCCTATATCGGCATTCCAAAAGAATCAGCGCCCGACATCAATATTCCGATCATTTATGTCAATGCACCGCTCGATGGTGTGTCACCGGAGGATGCCGAGCGTCTCATTGTTCGCCCAATCGAGCAAGAACTGCGTGTGATTGAGGGTGTCAAGGAAATGCGCTCAACGGGCTATGAAGGTGGCGCAAATGTCACCCTTGAGTTTGACGCCGGCTTTGATGCCGATAAAGCAATGGACGATGTGCGGGAAAAGCTCGACATCGCGATACCAGAATTGCCGGACGATACGGATGAGCCAACTGTCCACGAAGTAAATTTCAGCCTGTTTCCGGTTGTTGTCGTTATTTTGTCTGGTGATGTGCCCGAGCGAAAACTAATTGGTCTGGCTAATGAATTGCAGGACGCAATTGAAGGCAATCCAAGCGTCTTAAAAGCAGAAATTGCCGGTGATCGCGATGAGATGGTCGAAGTTATTATCGATCCGGTTAAACTTGAAAGCTATGGTATTCAGGCGGGTGCAATAACTTCTATCATGCGCACCAACAATCTGCTGGTTGCTGCCGGTGTCCAGGATACCGGCAGAGGGCGTTTCTCGGTTAAAGTGCCAGGTATTTTTGAAAACGTTACCGATATTATGAATATGCCGGTGGTCGTTGACGGTGATTCAGCGGTGCGCGTCAGAGATGTTGCCGAAGTTCGCAAAACCTTTAAGGACCCGAAAGGATTTGCCAGGGTCGCCGGAAAAAATGCGGTGGCGCTTGAGGTTTCTAAGCGAACTGGTGAGAATATTATTCAGACGATTGCCGATGTTAGAGCAATTGTTGAGGTTGAACGCCGGAATTGGCCGGAATCTCTGCAAAAAGCGGTTCAAATTAGTTTTTCTCAGGATAAATCCGACAACATCAAAAGTATGCTGAAAGATCTGCAGAATAATGTCGCCAGTGCAATCATTCTAGTGATGATTGTCGTCGTCGCTGTGCTGGGCTTGCGCACTGCCAGTTTGGTGGGCGTCGCTATCCCGGGCTCTTTCTTAATTGGTATATTGGCGCTTTCTGCCCTTGGCCTGACGATGAATATGGTTGTGCTTTTTGCGCTAATTTTGGCAGTCGGTATGCTGGTTGATGGGGCCATTGTAGTGACCGAATACGCTGACCGGAAAATGATTGAGGGTGAACCACGGGATCGCGCCTATGGCATGGCAGCTAAACGCATGGCCTGGCCGATTATTACCTCGACAGCAACGACCTTGGCAGCATTTTTGCCGTTATTGTTTTGGCCCGGCGTCGTTGGTGAATTCATGAAATTCCTGCCGCTGACTCTTATTCTGACGCTATCAGCATCACTTTTAATGGCGTTGATTTTTGTTCCGACGTTGGGCTCTATATTCGGCAAGCCCGGCTCAATCGATGACAAAATCTTGAAAGCGACACTGGCGGGCGAAAGTGGTGATCTCGACAATGTCGAAGGATTTGTCGGGCGGTATTTAAAAGTCTTGAAGCCGGTTTTACGTCATCCAGCTAAGGTGGTAACGGCAGCATTCGCCGTACTGATATTGGTGCAGGTTGTTTATGGTACATTTGGCAAGGGTCTTGAGTTTTTCCCCGATGTTGAATCGGAAAATGCCAAATTGCAGGTGCGCGCACGCGGTAATCTTTCAATCCATGAGAAAGATAGCATTATGCATGAGGTCGAATCGCGCATTCTCGATATGACGGAGTTTGAAACGATCTATACCCGGACGGGCCGAGAGGAAAACAGCCGGGAAGCAGAAGATATTATTGGTTCTATCTCACTTGAATTTGTTGATTGGCAAAAACGCCGTAAGGCAGCGGTTATTTTGAAGGAGATCGAACAGCGCACGCAGGACATTCCCGGCATATACATTGATGCGCGTGAACAGGAAGAAGGGCCGCCGGTCGGCAAACCGATTAACCTGCAAATTTCGTCGCGCTATCCTGAGCTGCTGCAAAGTGCGGTTGGTCTCATTCGCGATAAACTCGAAAAAACACCGGGCATGATCAATATTGAAGATTCCCGGCCGCTTCCAGGGATTACCTGGGAAGTTTCGGTTGATCGCGCGCAGGCAGCTAAATTTGGCGCTGATATTAAAACCATCGGACAGGCGATCCGTTTGGTAACCGGTGGTATTAAAGTTGATGAATACCGGCCCAATGATACCGATGATGAAGTGGAGATTAGAGTCCGCTATCCGGTAGAATTCCGTACCATTAAACAGCTCGATTACATTCGGGTCAGCACCAACCAGGGTTTGGTACCGCTCAGCAATTTTGTTAAACGCACTGCCCAACCCAGGATTGGCAAAGTCAACCGGATTGATGGCAAACGGTCGTTATCGGTCAAAGCCGATCTTGAACCTGGCCTCTTGGCGGATACCAAAGTGAAAGAGTTGTCGAAATGGCTGGCGACACAAAAAATTGATCCACGTATTACCATTGCGTTCAAAGGTGAAGATGAAGAGCAACGCAAGGCCAAGGCATTTTTATCGAAGGCTTTCGGCGTCGCCCTGTTTATTATGGCGATTATACTTGTCACTCAATTTAACAGTTTTTATTCGGCTTTGTTGATTTTATCAGCGGTGATTATGTCGACTATCGGTGTCTTTATTGGCTTACTTGTTACCGGTCAGCCCTTTGGCATAGTCATGAGTGGTATCGGCGTCATTGCGCTCGCTGGGATCGTTGTGAACAACAATATTGTCTTGATTGATACCTTCGACCAGCTGCGCAAAACGATCAGTGATCCAATGGAGGCTATTTTAAGAACCGGCGCACAGCGTATGCGGCCGGTCTTGTTGACGACAACGACGACGATCTTGGGCCTAATGCCGATGGTATTTGGCGTCAATATTGATTTTGTTACCCGCGAAATTGCGATGGGGGCGCCGTCATCTCAGTGGTGGACTCAGCTCTCGACCGCGATCGTGTTCGGGCTTGGCTTCGCGACCTTATTAACGCTGTTCGTAACACCCGCTTCACTGATGATCCGGGCCAATATCCATGACTGGCGGGTGCGACGTCAGCAAAATAAACTCGCCGTGGAAATAAGCTCTGCTGAATAGTTATTATTCGTCTGCGATTTCTAGCTCGTTATCTGGCTTAGCGTTATTCTTAGGTGGTTTAGGAGTTTTGGCTTCCTGCTTTCGGTACGACTTTGCGCCAAACGGGAAAGTCGCAATATAGGCAACTAAAATAATCGTCAAAGTCAGCCACGGTGCGCTGACCGTCATTGCTGCCACCAGTCCAACTATCAACATGGTGAGGAGTACAAATCGATGTTGAATCCGCAAGTTCTTGAAAGAGTAGGTCGGTAGTTGGCTCACCAGCAAACCGGATACGACAATAATAAACAAGGTGACAACAAAGGGCTGGCGTAAGAACTGAACATCAACTTGAAAAGAGATAATCATCGGTAGCAATACTAAACCCGCCCCGGCAGGTGCCGGCACACCGGTGAAGTAATTCTTCGTCCAGGCCGGCAGATTGGGGCCTTCGATATCGGTATTGAAACGGGCCAGCCGTAAGGCGCAACAGACGCTAAACAATAGCACCAGTACCCAGCCGTAAGGTCCGGCATCTTTCATGGTCCAAAGATAAAGCAAAAATGCAGGGGCAACGCCGAAGCAGATAAAATCCGACAGGCTGTCGAGCTCGGCACCAAATTTGCTGGTGCCGCGAAGCGCACGCGCAATACGGCCATCCAAAGAATCCAGTACCCCCGATATAACGAGAGAAATGATCGCCGGCTCCCACTTGCCATCGAGGCCAAAACGCATTGACGTCAAACCAGCGCATAGCGCCAACATCGTCAAAATGTTGGGGATCATTTTGTTGAAAGATAGTCCTCTTAACCGTTCGCGGCGTGGACGGAACATTTATCTAACCTCTGCATTGCGTGGTGGGTCAGTAGCCTGAAAATCAGCAATAACCGTTTCGCCGGCAACCGCGCGCTGACCGACGGTGACTAAAGCTGGAATATCTTTGGGTAAATATACATCAACCCGGCTGCCAAATCTAATTAATCCAAAGCGCTCGCCCGTGAGGACGGTTTGTCCTTCCTCGATATCACATTTGATGCGCCGGGCAACAAGTCCGGCGATTTGAACAAAGGCGATCTCGATATTATCCGTTGTGGTCATGCGAACGCTTTGGCGTTCATTGAACTCGCTGGCTTTATCGAGTGACGCATTCAAGAATTTGCCTGGCCGGTAGGCGAGCTTACTGATGGTACCGGCGATCGGCGTGCGATTAACATGAACATCAAAGACGTTCATAAATATCGAGATACGATTAAGCGGTTGTTCCCCCATTTCGATTTCCGGCGGCGGTACTGCGTCTTGGATCATTTGAACGACACCGTCTGCTGGACTTATCACAAGGCCAACACGTGTCGGGGTGAAGCGATCAGGATCTCGAAAGAAATAAGTGCACCAAGCTGTTAAAACGACGCCAATCCAACCAAGCGGCTCGCTGACATAGGCCGCAATGACAGTGATTGCGGAAAAAATGGCAATAAATGGCCAGCCAGCTTTATTGACCGGAACGAAAACAGACTTTAACAAATTCAATTTCCCAATTTGGTAAGCCAAAATAAATCACATTGAATCAGACGGATAGCCCTTTCATTTCCGGGTTTTAGCCGGGAATGATAGACTTCGTCAATCAATGGATTTAATTAGGTATTAGCCTCAGTTTCTTTGGGAGGATGAAACCGGTAAATAATTTTTTATTCTTAAAAACTGAATTTGTGACGCGTTGGTGTTCTTTCATCACAATTTTCTGGATTTTTGCAAAAACGCTATGTTCGATTTGCGGTACGCGTTCAGGGGAAATCTGAAATAATTGACCTTGTTTGCCGAGTGTTGCTTTTTCCTCATTCATCCGGCGGGTAACAAATATTTTACTTTCCCACTCAGTTAATTCATCAAGTGCTGAAACTAGCGGACCCCGTTAAAATTCACGTTCGTGGTATGCTGCGACGGTGTTTTCCACGGAATCCGACTAATCAATTATACGGTCTTGCCATTCCGTCCTATCTTCATCACCGACAACATCATTGAGTGAAGAATCCGAACTGCTCATCCGTCCATCCATAGCCATAACTTCATGCTTGGCGACTTTCAAATGCTCCATGATGACTTCAATATCATCCTCGGTTCCTCAGTTCACAGATGGGAGCGAAAACACTTGACCTGGCCAAATCAAATTGGGGTCCTTAATTTGATCTTTATTAGCTGCATAAATTACCGTATAGCGGAAACCTCTACCATAGGTTCTTCGCGCAATGCGCCATAAACTGTTACCCGATTCAACTACAACCAAGGTACCCGGTTTAATGCCTGTTAGTGGCACCGAGCGCGCGAATACGACTTCAATCCGGTTTTTTACTTCGCCGTCATTACCGATCAGGTCGGCTCGCACAGTGTATATGCCAGGATTAACTTTGCGTTCTGGTGTTTGACGCCATAGGCCGCGGTGATTTGACTTGCCGCGTCCAAAAAAATTATTATTCAGATAGAGATTAATATTCGCCGCCGGGGGCGCTTTACCAATAATATCGAGTTTGCCACTATCGTCGTAATCAATGGCATCAATGGTGAGGGTAATATCTGGTGCATCTGGCCTAGGTTTCTGCAAGATTTCGACACCCGAACCCGGTTTGGCCGGGACCTTCATGGCCAGTGGTTGAGAAGGTTGATCAACTGATTTACC
>CAJWIB010000092.1 GCA_913041095.1 uncultured Rhodospirillaceae bacterium
AACGCTTCTTCAACTAATTATTTGTTACTGCTACCAAACGGTTTTGTTCTGATTGTTGGAATCGCGACGGCCTCTACTTTTGTGGTGCTCCATACTTTCTGGTGCCTTCATTTTCCGCTGGCGCCGTTCCGGTCCACGCTTCACTTTATTAAGCGCGTTTTCCGGTAAAATTTAAGGGTTTACATCCTAGGGTATTCCGTGGCGTCTCGTTAATCGATTAAATGTAAGGTATTGGCTTAAAGTTCAGCAAAAGTGAACGGTGACATTCCCCGGTGATTCTCGGCGACGGCAACCCGGCGATTGAGGGGTGGATTGGCGCGCTGGTTGCAATCCATACGCATGCACAGCCGGCAATTGACGCCGATCGGCGTGATTGAGCTGGTGTCCGAGAGATCAAGCCCGTCGGTATAGACAATCTGCCGAGCATAATCGAGTTTGCAGCCGATGCCGATGGCGAGTTGTTGTTCCGGCATCTTATAGCCGACGCCCATGCCCCTCACCGTACGGGATATGGTGAAATAACTGGTGCCGTCTTCCATCTCAACGACTTGCGGGATAATTTTATCCGGCGTGCGGAAGGCTTCATGAATGTGCCAGCGCGGACAGGTGCCACCAAAGCGGGCGAAATGAAATCCCGAGGCGCTGAACCTTTTCGAAATATTACCAGCATGATCAACGCGCAAAAAGAAGAACGGCACGCCTTTCGCACCGGGCCGCTGCAGTGTCGTTAAACGGTGGCTAACTTGTTCATAACTGGCGCTAAAACGCTGGCCAAGTAATTCGATATCGTAACGTAATTTATCGGCTGCCGTTTGAAACCGTTCATAGGGCATCGTTACGGCACCGGCAAAATAATTAGCCAGACCCAGACGGCAAAGTTGCTTAGCTTCATCACCTTGCAAGCCGGTTCGGGCAATCATTTCATCCAGAAGATTACGATGACCTAGAAGTCCGGCATGGAGGGCGAGCTGAAAAGTACGGGACGGTGCGTTCAGGACTTCAGATAAAAATAACCGGCGGCTGTGCCGGTCCAAACGCCAAGTCGTATCTGGCAAGACATCAATCGGCATGATCCGGACCGAAATGTCATGCGCGGTTTTGAGATGATCCCGGAGTCCTACATAGAGGTCATCTAGAGTAAGCTCTGCATCCACCCATAAAGTTTCCGCCGCGTTTTCCAATTCCGGGAAGTGATTATTGGTATCGTGAAAATAATCACGCACTTCTTCAATCGGGAAACGCAGCGCCCCGGTTTGGGCGGTGCCTTCCCGACTGGCCAGCTGTTCAGCCATGGCTGAATTACTGGTTAGCGATTCCCGGTAGGCGCGGTAAAGTGTCACCACCGATTGCGCTGCCGATGGGCTGGCGCCGACAAGATCGGTTAATTCATGGTTTGAAAGCTTAAGCCCTTCAAAGATAGGGTCGGAAAACACCTCTTTGAGCGAGGCTGCTGCCTGGCTGTCATCATCGCCGGAAAGTTCCTTGAGATTGATATCATAAGCGTCCGCCAGCCGCAGCAGGAGTTGAGCACTAAGCGGCCGCTGGTTGCGCTCGACCAAATTCAGATAGCTGGTCGAGATGCCGAGGTCATCGGCCATTTGCATCTGGGTCAAATTTAATTCCCGTCGCAAGCGCCGAATGCGGGTGCCAGCAAAGACTTTTTGGGTCCGTAAAGCCATAATTTATTGATTCTCAACCTTTTTAATTTTACAACTTTTACAATTTGACAAAACTCTTGTTATAAAACTATATCAATTATACCTGTTAATTTCAATAAGTTATAGACTCTAATCTCATTTTAGTAAAAAATGCACTAATTAAATAGGTGGTTATTAATTTAATCATTACTTTTTTACCAAACACCCGGTTTTGAAGAAAGGAAAACCGTTATGAGCAGCAACACAGAAAATTTTAACAACCTGGTCCCCCTGGCACCTGAGGGCCGGTTCGATGGCATCGCCCGGCCTTATTCACCTGCAGATGTCGAAAAGTTGCGAGGCTCGGTTGTCGTTTCTCAAACTTTGGCTGAACGCGGCGCTAATCGCCTGTGGGAGCTTCTGAAGACTGAGAATTATATTAATTCGCTTGGTGCCATGACCGGCAATCAGGCTATGCAACAGGTTCGCGCCGGCTTGAAAGCAATTTATCTTTCCGGTTGGCAAGTTGCCGCCGATGCCAACACCGCCGGCACCATGTATCCAGATCAAAGCCTCTATCCGGCAAACGCTGCTCCCGAGCTGGTCCGCAAAATTAATCGCACCTTGCAACGGGCTGATCAAATCGAGCATTCCGAAAACGGCGCCAAGCGGGATTGGTTCGCCCCGATCGTTGCCGATGCTGAAGCTGGCTTTGGCGGCCCGCTCAACGCCTTTGAGCTAACCAAAGCGTTCATCGAAGCCGGTGCCGCAGCGGTTCACTTCGAAGACCAATTAGCGTCGGAAAAAAAATGTGGTCACTTGGGTGGTAAAGTTCTGATCCCAACCGCGCAGCATATCCGCAATCTGACAGCCGCTCGTTTGGCTGCAGACGTTATGGGTGTGCCGACTTTAATCGTTGCCCGTACCGATGCGGAAAGCGCTAAATTGCTAACCAGCGATATCGATGAGCGGGATCGCCCGTTTATTGAATCCGAAGAACGCACGCCAGAAGGCTTTTACAATATAAGAGCCGGTGTTGAAGCTTGTATTGCGCGTCAGTTGGCCTATGCGCCTTATGCTGATTTGCTGTGGTGGGAAACTTCCAAACCAAATCTTGATGAAGCTAAGCAATTTGCCGATGCGATCCATGCTGAATTCCCCGATAAATTATTGGCTTACAATTGCAGCCCAAGCTTCAACTGGGAAGCCAATCTGGATAAAGAAACCATTGCTAACTTCCAGCAGGAACTTGGCGCCATGGGTTACAAATTCCAGTTTGTTACCTTGGCCGGCTTCCATCAGCTTAACCACGGCATGTTCGAATTGGCCAAAGGCTATGGCGAACGTGGCATGGCGGCTTATTCCGAGCTGCAACAGGCTGAATTTGCCAGTGAACAAGATGGATACACCGCAACGCGCCATCAGCGTGAAGTTGGTACCGGCTATTTTGATGCCGTTGCCGTGGCTATCTCGGGTGGCGAATCTTCAACGACAGCAATGTCCGAATCGACCGAGTCAGATCAGTTCGATTCTGAAGCAGCTTGAAGGAGACGAGTTATGGAAGCAAAAACCGACCAAAAAGATACGGAAACCCAAAGCGGCTTCCAATCTGCACCACCAGATCCGGATAACAGTTTTTCCGGCGGCCAGGATAGTGCGCTGCGTATGGTGGCCAATTCCTTACACCGCTTGAACGAGGCTATTGTGAAAGCAGCGGATTCCGGCCTGACCGTCGAGCTGATGCGGGCGTCACGCTATCACGCTGGTTCGGGCAGCTGGGGTGACCAAATGGTGCCGATTATCGAGCGTAATTCTAAGTAGTTATTAATTCGCATAATATTTCCCCGGGGCAGTCGGTTCTACCCATATCTCAAGCCCGTCTCTTGGACCTCTCGCTCATTTGAGGTAGTTGCCAGGAGGTGGGTTTTTTTTCATAGTGCAACCCTAATGCCGATTGAATGAAAGGTGGCGCTATGACGACGCTCAACAAAGAATTAATTTATGTCGGTGATCCAATGTGTTCCTGGTGCTACGGCTTTGCACCGACCAAGCAAAAACTAGAAGAACAATGTGCCGGCCGCGCCGTCACAACTTTGGTCGTCGGCGGCTTGCATATCGATTGGACCGAGCCGCAGGATGCGCAACGCAAGAAATTCTTGAATGAGCATTGGCTGGAAATCGGTAAACGTTCTGGTCAACCTTTCAAATTTGATATCCTTGAGCGGGATGATTTTGTCTATAATACCGAAGCTGCTTGCCGGGCTGCTGTGACCGCCAGTGAAATGCAAGGTAATGAGGTGGCGCTTAATTTTTTCACTCATCTGCAAGGTGCCTTTTATGCGGAAAACCGGGATGTCACTCAAGAAGGTGTCTTGATTGATTTGGCGGCAGAATTTGGCTTGGACAAGGCGGAATTTGCCAAACTGTTGCCAAGCGATGAGCTCAAAGACAAAACTATGCAGGATTTTCATTTTGCCCAACGGATGGGAGTTACCGGGTTTCCCACGGTCGTCGTCAATGACCATAACAGCTATGCCTATTTGACCGTCGGTTATCAACCTTATGAAAATCTCGAACCGATCGTCGAAGCTTGGCTGACCAGCCAACTCCAGCGTGACCAATCTGCGGCTGAGTAACACCTTTGCAAACAAACACAAAATCAGATGGAGATAGGCACCGTATTAGAAAGATTCATAACAAATGACCCAAATTGATATCCCAGTTCTAATTGCCGGCGGCGGGCCGGTCGGGCTTTGCCTGTCGATGGAATTATCGACCCGTGGGATTTCCCATTTACTTGTAAATCAACGGGAAGATACACCGGCCCATCCCAAAGGCAGCACCATCAACAGCCGGACGATGGAGCATCTCCGGCGTTTCGGCGCCGCGTCAGCGATCCGTAAAACCGGCTTGCCGGAAAACTACCCGACCGATAGCACTTATGTGTCACGAATTTCCGGCTACGAGCTTGGCCGCATTCCGATGCCAACTCTGAAAGAAAAAATTAGTAATCCTGGTCCCTGGGGGGAGACCTTGCTGACCCCGGAACCGATCCACCGGTCCAATCAAATGTACTTTGAAGCGGTGATGAAATCACATGCCGAGAGTTTCGTCGAGGCTGATATCCGCTTCGGCTGGGAATTAATTTCTTTTGAGGATCTAGAGGATCATGTTACGGCGGAAATTAGAAATATCGCGCGCGATGAAACTGAGACCGTTCGTTGCTCTTATATGGCGGGCTGTGACGGCGCTCAAGGCATGGTCCGGCGTCAATTGGGGTTTAAATATACCGGCCGTCAAAGCACGGGCGATCGCTTTTATGACGGCAGTATGGCGTCGATTTATGTGCGCTCGCCAATCGTTAAAGAAATTCGCAATATGAAGGAATCCTGGCACTACTGGACGATTAATCCGGAAGGTCGCACGGATTTTATTTCGCTCAATGGAGACGATGAGTTTTTATTGCTCTCCGAGATGCCGCCCGACCTGCATCTTGACCAAGTTGACGCTGAAGAGATTTTCCGCATTGCGGTTGGTGCCGCCATTGATGTTGAAATCATTTCCGTGCAGGAGTGGGTCGCCGGTCTGGCGATGGTTACCGATCACTACAAAAAAGGCCGCATTGTCTTGGCCGGAGATGCGGTCCATCTATTCACGCCGTCTGGTGGCTTCGGTTTTAACACTGGTATTGACGATGCCGCCAATATCGGCTGGAAGCTCGCTGCGATGATTGAAGGCTGGGGTGGTGAGAAACTAATCGAAAGTTATGAAATTGAGCGACACCCAATAGGTGTAAGAAACACCACAACCTCCGGCCAATATGCAAACAAAATTGGCAGCCTCAAGTTTCCGGATTTTATTGAAGAAGAAAGTGCGCGCGGAAAAGCCGCCCGCGATGTTTTGCGTGAAGATTTAGCGACCTTTAAAGAAGAATTTGCTAGTCTTGGCATTGTGTTGGGCGCACGTTATGACAGCTCGCCATTGATTATCAACGATGGCACATTGCCACCGCTGGATGAACCGGCAACCTATATTCCGTCAGCGACGCCGGGTGGGCGCATGCCGCATTATTGGATTGGCGAAAAAGAATCGGTGTTTGATCGGCTGGGCGAGTGGTTCAATCTTGTACGAATAGGGCCTGATGCGCCAGCTGTGTCAAATTTTGAACAAGCTGCCAAAAAATTAAATATGCCGATGGCTGTCGTCCAACTGGACGAGGCGGCGGCTGAAGAATTCTATCAGGCGAGACTGTTGCTCGTGCGGCCAGATCAACATGTTGCCTGGCGGGGTAATGACGTGCCGGACGATGTTGCCGAAATTCTTAAGACCGTGATTGGTAGTTAAAGTAGACCAAACCGAAGCGTTTGGATTGTCGGAATCACGTTGGCCATATTTCTTTTTGCACTTTTTCCAGATTTTTTGGCTAGTTTCGCCATGTTTTCGATTTCCCTTAACGTTCCGCCGTGGTCCCGAGTGTCTCAATATACTAGCATTTAGCTGTATTTTTTAAAAATAAGTTGGTTCTTCCTGATGAATCAAGGCTTACAATGACTTACTTGATCTTGAAGTGAGGCGCCATTTGCCTATACTGCGCGCCCTATTAAGAAAATTATTGAATAAAGGAATATCCGAATGCCAAACGGGGCGAAAAGCGGTGACGTCAAAAAAGTGGTACTGGCCTATTCTGGTGGTCTCGATACCTCAGTTATTTTGCGTTGGTTGCAGGATGAATATGATTGTGAGGTTGTGACCTTTACCGCTGATTTGGGTCAGGGTGAAGAGATTGAGCCTGCCCGGGTCAAAGCCGAGGCGATGGGCATCAAAGAAATCTATATTGAAGATTTGCGGGAGGAATTTGTCCGCGATTACGTTTTTCCAATGTTCCGGTCCAATGCGATTTATGAAGGCACCTATCTATTGGGCACGTCGATTGCCCGACCCTTGATCGCCAAGCGGCAAATTGAAATTGCCAAAGAAGTTGGGGCCGATGCGGTGTCTCATGGCGCCACCGGCAAAGGCAATGATCAGGTGCGGTTTGAGCTTGGCTACTATGGGCTTAACCCGGATATCATAGTGATTGCACCGTGGCGGGAATGGGATTTGAACTCTCGGACCAAGCTGATCGAATATGCCCAAAAGCATCAGATACAGGTGCCCAAAGATAAAGAGGGCGAGCCGCCCTATTCGACGGACGCCAATCTTTTGCATATTTCCTACGAAGGCAAGGCGCTAGAAGATCCTTGGACTGAGCCTGATGAAAGCATGTTTACCCGCTCGGTATCACCTGAGAACGCGCCTGATACGCCATCCATCATCGAAGTGGATTTTGAAGCCGGTGATCCGGTGGCAATTGATGGTGAGAAGTTGAGCCCGGTAGCGTTGCTGACCAAGCTCAATGAACTCGCCGGCGCCAATGGCATTGGCCGGATTGATATTGTCGAAAATCGGTTTGTCGGCATGAAATCCCGGGGTGTTTACGAGACGCCGGGCGGCACGATTTTACTGCCGGCCAGACGTGCCGTTGAAAGTCTCGTGCTCGATAAAGGTGCATTACACCTTAAGGACGAACTGATGCCACGTTATGCCGAGCTTATTTATAACGGCTTCTGGTTCTCCCCGGAGCGTGAAATGCTGCAAAGCGCGATTGATGAGTCGCAGGCAAATGTGACCGGGACTGTGCGGCTTAAGCTCTATAAGGGCAACGTTATCGTGCTCGGCCGGAAGTCGCCGAACAGTCTCTATGATGAAGATGTCGCAACCTTTGAAGCTGACACAGTTTATGATCAGCGGGACGCCGAAGGCTTTATCAAATTGAATGCCTTACGGCTGCGTCTTGCTGGAAAACTTAAAGACTAGCCCGCGCGCGCATGATCCTTAACCCCCTTATCGTCATCCCGTCACAACTGGATGAATACGGTGAACCTAAAAGACAACTTGCCGATATCAACGGGCAGTCAATGGTGGTGCAGTCTTACAAGCGGGTCAAGAAGGCAGGCATTGGCAGCATCATTGTCGATTGCGTTGATGACAGTGTCGCTGAAACACTGGGCGAAGCTGGTGCCTATACGGTCAAAACAGATCCGGAAGAGCACCTAAAAAATCATAATTATAAAACTGAATCGGGCGCCGAACGGATTGCCGCGACGGTTAACCGCTTTGACCGGTTTTATACCCATGATCTGATTATCAATGTTCATGAAGACATGCCGACCCTCGAGCCAAAATATATCCGCGCTTTGATGTATGCCTTGGTGGACCGTGATGTCGGTATGGCGACGATGGTGTGTCCGTTGGAAGTGGGCGACCTCGAGGACGATTCAATTATCAAAACCAGCGTTGATTGGATGGAGCACCGCATTGTCTATGTGATGAAAAGCAGTAAGGTCGGCACAATTGTGGATTTCTCACGTGATCCTGATTATCTCGGTGAACGACCGCTCTATCGTCATGTACCGATCTATGCCTATAAACGGGCGGTGTTGGACCGCTTTGTCAATTCACCACCTACTGAGCGGGAGCTTGAAGAAAATATCGAATCGCTGCGCGTGCTCGATGCCGGCGTGCGTATGGATGTTTGCCTGGTCGATAGTGCACCCTTTAAAGTGAAATCGGAAAAAGATTTGGATTTTGTACGAGAAGAGCTCGATACGACGCTTTAAGAGTTTACTCCATCAATTCGAGATCTCGTAGGGCCGAAAGGTAGTCGGTATCGCGTGTCCAGCGTTGAATTATATGTTCCCCTGAATCTTGCGTAGCCGAGGAGTAAAACTTCAAGATATCTCTTATTTTGGCTGAGAAATCCTTGACCGATTTCTGTATAGCGCTTCAGTTATAGGCAAATATATCGGAAAAATTAGATTTTGATATACTAATTCCCTTGTAAGTGATGGCGAAATCTTCTCCGCCCGGTTCAAAAAAAATCCGTTTGACTAATTGTTCGCGTAAGCCACTCATCCAGGTGAAAAGCGAGATGAATAAGCTAACCTCGCCAGCGCGTAAAGACTGAACCTGTAGCTCAACATCGACGATACCTTCCTCGACAAGCTCATGCGCAAGTTTAATGGTGTTCCCAGACAGCATTTTGGGCTATTTTTAAAAGAATGTGAGTGGCGATTTAACAACCCCAAACCGCAAGCTCAATTAAGACAAATAAAATAGTGGGTTAAACTATATTTGAACTAGTTAG
>CAJWIB010000093.1 GCA_913041095.1 uncultured Rhodospirillaceae bacterium
GTAATTGTGACGAGAAATCTTTGGTAGAACTGGACCCCGATGTTTAACCGCCGAGAAAAACCTCCCTTTTTTAGCCGCTGCTGCAATCTCTTGTGGCCACGGATGGGTTGGGCACGCACCGGTAACTACTGGGCGCACCGGGTCAGCCGCCTGCCGGGTTCAGTTTATTCTATTGCCGCAGGATTTGCTTGCGGGGCCTCTATATCCTTTACGCCATTTGTCGGTCTGCATATTCTTATAGGAGGGTTGTGGGCGTTGCTGATACGATCCAACATTATTGCTTCGGTCATTGGTACGGTGATTGGTAATCCATGGACCTTTCCGTTTATCTGGGTCTGGATTTACAATCTCGGGGTCTGGTTGGGTTTTGACAGCTTTGAGGAGCACGAAAAGGATTTGGATTTCGCTGCGCTGTTTGGCAATGCCAAACAGGCAGCGCTAAAATTTGATCTCACTTTTTTAGCGGAATCCGTATGGCCGATTTTTGGCCCGATGTTATTGGGTGCCATACCGACTGTAATTGTTACTTGGTTCTTGTTCTATTTTGCGATTAAACACATTATTAAGACCTATCGCCATTCCCGCGTTGAACGAGTTAAACATAAGCAGCACGAAACCGGAATAGAAGTAAAAACACCGATTGAGTACAGTGATGAATAACCGACAAGATTTTACCGACTATCTTCGCCTCGGCGTTAATATCGATCACGTAGCGACCATCCGTAACGCCAGGGGTGGTGAGCATCCAGATCCACTGCGCGCCGCCCATATGGCGAGCAAAGCTGGAGCTGATGGCATTACCGCCCATTTACGCGAAGACCGCCGCCACATGACTGATCAAGACATTGAACGTCTCCGGGGTGAGATCGATCTGCCGCTTAATTTGGAAATGGCGGCGACTGATGAAATGCTAGCAATTGCGCTTAGGCATCTCCCGCACGCAACCTGTATTGTGCCGGAAAAGCGTGAGGAAAGAACCACTGAGGGCGGATTGGACGCGGCAGGCGGGCATAATCATCTGGTGCCAATCGTTGATTCTATGCGGGCGAACGGTATCCGCGTTTCGCTTTTCATTGAAGCCGATAAAAGACAATTGGATGCCGCCATATCGATGGGTGCGCCGGTTGTTGAGCTGCATGTGGGGGCTTATTGCGATGCCGTCGGTGATGTCCGTGATGCTGAATTAACGCGTATCCAGGAAGCAGCGGCCTATGGTGCCGAGATCGGCCTTGAAGTTCATGCCGGTCACGGGCTTGGCTTTGATACCGTTGGTGCCATCGCCGAGATACCGCAATTGGTTGAGCTCAATATTGGGCATTTCCTAATTGGTGAAGCAATATTTGGCGGCTTGGATAGCTCGATTAAACGTATGCGCTCCTTAATGGATAAAGCCCGCTCCGAAGTTTCCGGCGAACGTTCAGCTTAACAGCGAGGTCTCTCGTGATCATCGGCATCGGCAATGACCTCATCGACATCTCGCGAATAGAAAGAACGCTGGAGCGCTTTGGCGACCGCTTCATTCAACGCATTTTTACCGATGTTGAGCAGGCAAAATCGGAGAAACGCCGGATGCGGGCTGCCAGCTATGCCAAACGCTATGCTGCCAAAGAAGCGTGTTCCAAGGCGCTCGGCACCGGTTTTCGACAAGGTGTTTTCTGGCGAGACATGGGGGTAATCAATCTGCCGTCTGGCAAACCGACCATGCACTTAACTGGTGGCGCGCTTAAACGGTTGCAGGAGATTATCCCGGAAGGCATGGAGGCGCAGATCAACCTTACTATCACCGATGAACCGCCAACCGCCGAGGCCTTTGTGATTATTTCAGCAGTGCCGGTGCAGACCAGCGACTAATGGCGGAAAACGGCGCGGCGATAAGGCAGCAACGTTCCTGCTTAATTTTTCCTGGAGCAATCAAATCGATAGCTGGATAAATGAAATAGACACGCTATATCCCATATAGTTTATGGAAAGCCGCTTGACAGAACGGCTTGGCGCTGGCTTGATCCCCACCAACTTAACGATTGCGGATCAAATTCCACATAAACTTAGTAAAAACAATGAGTTAAACAATTTATTTAATGTCAGAAA
Organism: uncultured Rhodospirillaceae bacterium; assembly: GCA_913041095.1. Taxonomy (GTDB): domain Bacteria; phylum Pseudomonadota; class Alphaproteobacteria; order Rhodospirillales; family UBA2165; genus TMED23. The sequence continues at coordinate 2,089 of CAJWIB010000093.1, forward strand.
AGAAGAAAAATAGCTTTTTCGATACTTTGAAAACCGTCGTTTATGCGATCGTAATTGCCTTGATCGTACGGACCGTCGCGTTTGAACCGTTTAATATTCCGTCTGGTTCAATGATCCCGACCTTGCTGGTGGGTGATTACCTATTCGTTTCCAAGTATTCCTATGGTTATTCCAAACATTCTCTGCCGTTTAGCCTGCCGATTATTCCTGGCCGGATCGGTTTTGAGACACCAGAGCGCGGCGATGTTACGGTTTTTAAACTGCCGTCTGACAACAAAACCGATTACATCAAGCGCATCATTGGCCTACCTGGTGATAAAATTTGGATGAAAAATGGCCGCTTGTATATCAATGGCGAGATGGTCAAACGTGAAAAGACCGATGATTTTATTCAAACCGATGACGGTGGTAATCTCCAGCGGACGACGCGTTATATTGAGACCCTGCCGAATGGCAAAACTTACACGATTCTAGAAGAATGGGGTGACAAAGGACCGCTGGATAACACAGGTGTTTATGAAGTGCCGACTGATCATTTTTTTGCCATGGGCGACAATCGCGACAATTCTCAAGACAGCCGAGTTCGTCCCCAAGTTGGCTTTATTCCCAAAGAAAATCTAGTTGGCCGGGCTGAGATTCTATTTTTCTCGACCAATGGCGGCGCGCGTTTCTGGGAAATCTGGAAATGGCCGGTGGCCATGCGGTTTCAACGTTTCTTCCAAGAAATAATTTAGCTTCGATGGGCCGCGACTTAACTAAGCTGGCTAACTCTCTCGGACATACATTTGAAACGCCCGATCTGCTGTCATTAGCTCTGCGTCATTCAAGTCTGTCGGTCAGTGGACCGGAAGGCTCCAACGAACGCTTGGAGTTTTTAGGTGACCGGGTCTTAGGACTGATTGTCGCCGAAACACTGCTGCACAGATTTCCTCATGAAGATGAAGGTGATATTGCCAAACGACACACCGCTTTGGTGCGCCAAGAAGCGCTTGTGCGGGTGGCGGAGAAATTGAGTCTCGGTAATTTTATCGAAATGTCAGAAGGCGAGGAAAACAGTGGCGGGCGCTCCAATGCAAGCGTGCTGTCTGACTGCTGTGAAGCGGTTATTGCAGCGCTTTATATTGATGGCGGGCTTGATGTAGCGAGTAATTTTATCACCAATAATTGGGGCGCGATGATAGAAGAATCTCCTCGCCCACCGAAAGATGCCAAAACCAAATTGCAGGAATGGACTCAGGCGCGCGGCCTCAAGCTGCCTCAATACACCGAAATTAGCCGTGAAGGTCCGGCTCACAAGCCGCTGTTTGTTATCAAAGTATTTATCGATGGTCATCTTGGTGGGTCACAATCAGCCCAAGCCTCGGGCACCTCCAAACAACGAGCCGAACAGGAAGCGGCTGAAGCTTTGCTGGCAGAGCTTAGTCAAAATGAATAACCCACAAACTAGCTGCGGCTTTGTGGCCATTCTTGGTGCGCCGAATGTCGGCAAGTCAACCCTGCTCAACCGCATCGTCGGTGTCAAAGTATCAATCGTTTCGCCGAAAGTGCAAACTACCCGTACCCGCGTGTTGGGCATTGCCCTCAAAGGTGATGCTCAACTTATTTTTATCGATACGCCCGGTATTTTTCATCCCAAACGCCGCCTCGAACGGGCTATGGTAGCCGCCGCCTGGGGCGGAGCCGGCGACGCCGATCACGTTATCCTACTAGTAGATGCCCAACGGGGCCTTAACCCAGACACTCGAGCCATTATTGATCGCCTTAAGGGACAAGATGGCCACACCGTCGATCTCGTCATCAACAAAATTGACCTAATTGATAAGCAGAAACTACTGGCGCTAACACAAAAACTCAGTGCTGAGGGTGTGTTTGACGAAACCTATATGATTTCGGCGTTTAAGGGCGACGGCGTTGACGATCTCGTCGCTCATCTCACCGCCAAAATGCCGGCAAGCCCATGGCTGTTCCCGGAAGACCAGATCTCCGATATGCCGATGCGATTGCTGGCGGCTGAAATTACTCGGGAAAAACTCTATCTCAAACTGCATCAGGAACTGCCTTACGCCACGACGGTTGAGACGGAGACCTGGGAAGAAAAGGAAGATGGATCAGTGCGCATCGAGCAAACTATCTACGTTGAGAGTGAGTCTCAACGTTCCATCATTCTCGGTAAGGGCGGCAAGATGATCAAATCGATCGGTGTTGAAAGCCGCCATGATCTTGGTGAGATTCTCGATACCATTGTACATCTGTTCCTATTCGTCAAAATCAACGAAAAGTGGGGCGATGATCCTGGCCGCTATAGTGCCTGGGGCTTGGATTTTAACGCCTGAGCGTGTTCATAGGCTTTCGAGTTTACAGGTTTCTGCTGTTGCCCGTTAGATCATTAGAACAAACGCATTCAAGAGAACAATTATGTAGACCGAGCTGTTTTATCTATATTTTACTTCAGTCTTACTGGCCGTCATGTTGATTCCAAAAATTGTTGGACAGGTCTATCATTACGGTCCGTTTCACCCTGAGGAATACCAAAACTTACGAAGCGATGGGTATCAAATCGAAAAGGATGTTGAGGGCGGGGGTGAAATTCCCAATTTTCCAGTATAAACTCACCCCATGAATTGGTCTGATATTGGTATTGTTTTATCCGCCCGCAAACACGGGGAGGGCTCGGCGATTGTCTCCTTGATGACGCTTGAGCACGGCCGTCACGCCGGACTGGTTCGAGGCGGCAGTGGAAAGCGCGCCCGTGGCATCTATGAAGCCGGTAATCTGGTCAGTGTTGAATGGCGCGCCCGCCTCGAGGATCATCTCGGCTCCTTCACCTGCGAGTTGCTTCAGCCTCAGGCCGCGCTCTATCTCGATGATTCATTTAGGCTGTCAGGTCTAAGTTCAGCCTGTGCTGTACTCGAAATGGCGCTACCGGAACGTGAACCGCATCCCGAAATATACGAATCACTTTTTAATTTTATTGTAAATCTCAGTGGAGACACCTGGCTAGAAGAATATGTTAAATGGGAGCTCGATCTGCTGGCCGACTTGGGTTTCGGGCTCGATCTTACTTCCTGTGCCTCGACCGGACAAAATGATGAACTGATTTATGTTTCGCCAAAATCCGGTCAGGCAGTTTCGACCAATGCCGGAGAACCCTATAAAGACAAGCTGTTAGCACTGCCAGACTTCCTGATGAATGAGCAGAAAAACCCGCCGGAGATTGATTTTAACGCACTCTATTTGGGTCTTAATCTCACCGGATATTTCATGGGCCGCCATGTCTTCATCCATCATAATAATGGCGAGCCACCTGCCCGGATACGACTTGTTGACCGCATAAAACAAAAGCATACAATATCTAATCGTTAGACATGATTTTACACGGGAACACTAATGAACGCTCCAACTTTAACGTCCGGCGATATCCGGGATACCCGGCTCGCTGACGCGATTAGCGAACGCTACCTTTCTTATGCCTTATCAATCATCATGTCGCGCTCTTTGCCTGATGTGCGGGACGGTCTCAAACCGGTGCACCGGCGTCTGCTCTATGCGATGCGGCAGTTGAAGCTCGATCCAGATCAAGGCTTTAAGAAATGCGCCCGTGTGGTCGGCGATGTCATGGGTAAATATCATCCGCATGGCGATCAATCGATTTATGATGCGCTGGTGCGGCTCGCCCAGGAGTTTTCCGTGCGTTATCCCTTGGTCGACGGACAGGGCAATTTCGGTAATGTTGACGGTGATAATCCGGCGGCAATGCGCTACACCGAATCACGCATGACCGAAGTGGCGACGGCGTTGCTCGAAGGTATTGATGAAGATGCCATCGATTTTCGTGAGACCTATGATGGCCAGGATAAAGAGCCTGTTGTCTTACCGGCGGCTATTCCTAATCTTTTAGCCAATGGCGCAGCCGGTATAGCCGTTGGTATGGCGACTAGTATCCCACCCCACAATCTGGAGGAGCTCTGCACCGCACTTATTCATTTAATCAAATTTCCCAAGGCAATAATCGGCAAGCTTGTTGACATTATTCCGGGACCGGATTTTCCCACCGGCGGTATGCTGGTAGAAGACAAGAATGTTATCACAGCGGCCTACAAAACCGGGCGTGGCGGGTTTCGTATTCGCGCGCGCTGGGAGAAGGAAAAACTGAGGCGCGGCCAATATCAGATTGTCATTACCGAAATTCCATATCACGTACAGAAATCACGCCTAATCGAAAAAATTGCCGAGTTGTTGCTGGCGCGTAAACTGCCATTCCTGGCTGATATCCGCGATGAATCGGCGGAAGATATCCGCGTTGTTCTGGAACCCAAAAACCGCACCATTGAACCGGATATGCTAATGGAGCAGATGTTCAAGCTAACCGAACTTGAAACGCGCTTTAGCTTGAACATGAATGTTCTGGATGCTGACAATACACCAAAAGTAATGAATTTACGCGAAGTGCTGACGGCTTTTCTCGATCACCGTTTAGAAGTGCTGATACGGCGGACCAAGTTCCGCCTTGGTAAAATCGACGCCCGAATGGAAGTTCTCGAAGGCTATCTGATTACCTATCTAAATCTCGATGAAGTTATTCGCATTATTCGCGAGGCAGATGATGCCAAAAAGAGTTTGATCAAAAAATTTAAACTCACCGAAAATCAGGCCGAAGCCATCCTCAACATGCGCCTACGCTCATTGCGCAAACTTGAAGAAATAGAAATCAAGAGTGAGCACGACGGTCTCAAGAAGGACCGCGCCGACCTCAATAAGCTGATCAAGAATAAAGATTTACGCTGGAAGAAAATCTCCAGCGAAATCAGCGATATTAAGAAACAGTTCTCCGGCAAAGCCGACCCTGCCTATAAACGCCGCACTGAGATTACTTCAGCACCTAAGGCAATCGACATACCAGTTGATGCCTTAATCGAAAAAGAACCGGTAACAGTGATCTGTTCAGAAAAAGGCTGGATCAAGGCGGCCAAAGGTCATGTCAATCTAACAGCCGAAGTGAAATACAAAGAAGGTGATCGCGGTAAGTTTATCTTTCATGCGGAAACCACCGACAAAATATTACTTTTTGGCACCAATGGGCGCTTCTATACGATTCCGTGTGACAAACTGTCGGGCGGGCGGGGTTTTGGTGAGCCGGTGCGTTTGATGGTCGATCTCGGTAACGAACATGATATTGTCGGCTTGTTCCTTTTTAAGACAGAGGTTAAGTACCTTGCGGCTTCGAGCACAGGGCGCGGCTTTATTGTTAAATCTGAAGATGTCATGGCGCAAACCAAAGGCGGCAAGCAAATCTTGAATGTCAAAGGTGAGGATGAAGCGGCAGCGATCTGTATTGTCGAAGGTGACAGCGTCGCCGTTATCGGTGAAAATCGTAAGCTTTTGCTGTTCCCGCTTGACGAGATACCGGAAATGACCCGTGGCCGCGGCGTTATTCTTCAACGCTACAAAGACGGCGGTTTGGGGGATGTCAAAACTTTCAACATGAAAAAGGGATTATCGTGGAAAACCGGTGATAAAACCCGGACCGAGACTGATTTAATGGCCTGGCAGGGTAAGCGTGCCCAAGCCGGCCGGCAACCACCTAAAGGTTTCTCACGGACCAACAAATTCTCTTAAATCTTTGAATTTTGTGATCGTTCTGCTATGGAGTGGAAAACAACTTTTCTCGGGAACCTAAAGCTATGCGACAGGCTAATACATGCGTACAACCGACGCTGCTTCTGCCTGCCGCTGCTGACAACTGGCTCTATAAAATCGTACTCGCACTTTCTGGTGCGGCGTTGCTAACGCTTTCGGCAAAAATTCAAGTGCCGTTTTATCCGGTGCCGATGACGATGTAGACATTTGCCGTACTGATAATTGGCATGGCGTTTGGCTGGAAACTCGGTGGTCTGACAATTTTAGCCTATCTGGCGGAAGGCGCATTTAGGTTGCCGGTTTTTGCCGGCACCCCCGCGAAGGGTATTGGCCTCGCCTATATGGCAGGTCCAACTGGTGGATATCTTGTTGGCTTTTATTTTCCGCTATGACAGTTGGCTATTTGGCAGAGAAGGGCTTTGACCGCTCGGTTGTATCAACTTTGCTGGCGATGCTATTAGGGACAGCAATTATTTTTTTCTGCGGTTATATCTGACTAGCTAATTTAATTGGCATGGAAAAAGCATTCCAATTTGGTGTTTTGCCATTCTTGTGGGGGGCTGTGTTTAAAATCAGTCTTGCCGCTGCCGTGCTGCTATTAAGCTGGAAAATTCTCAACCGCCAACCTTAGAAACTCAAAGAAATATCCCGATGGAAGGATTGGCAGACGGCGATTTCAACTGCCTGCTCGGAAGTTAGCCTCTCTTGTTGGCGTAACCCAATGGAGTTTTTGATTTTGTTGTCATAAGCGACCAGGCCCGGCAACAATTCTTTCGCCGCCCGTTTGCGCCAAGCGACTTCTTTGACAAACACATCCAAGCCTCTTTTTACTTCTTTGATGGCTTTTTTCTGGTCAGGTTTTCTCTTTGTCAACGCCCGGCGCGCCCGTGATATTTTGGACTTGATTGAACTAGCAGCGGCAATAGTTCCCAACGCCTTTTCGGCAGTGCGAATATTAAATACAGCTTTAGCAATCGCATCTTTCGTACTCGCCGAAGAGATTGTGCCTTCTAATTTCCGTAGTTGATTTTCTAGTGTAGCAAGAATAGCGGCTTGAGAAATAATCTTTTTTAAATTTGG
>CAJWIB010000094.1 GCA_913041095.1 uncultured Rhodospirillaceae bacterium
CCTCGCCAAAAATTCCGAAATTCAGGCCAAGACCCAGCAGGCTCAATCATATCTGCCGGGTCCGATGCCGCCGCGCCCGCCATCTTTCTGCACTGGATGCCCCGAACGACCGATAATGACGGCGTTAAAATTACTGATGAAGGAACGCGGCAAATTTCATATTTCGATGGATATCGGTTGCAATCTATTTGGCTCCTTGCCCCCCTTCAATGTCGGCAATACGGTTTTGGGCTATGGCCTCAGCCTCGCCAGTAGCGGCGCGATTGGTCCGGCGCTTGGTCAGCCAAATGTCGCGGTGATGGGTGACGGTGGTTTCTGGCATAACGGCTTTACCTCCGGTGTCATCAATACACGCTGGAACCAATATGATTCAGTTCTGATAATTTTAGATAATGGCTACGCTGCCGCAACCGGCCAGCATAAAATACCATCTACCGGCGCTACGCCACGTGGCATGGCATCGCTGCTGTCGATTGAAGAGGCTCTCAAAGGTGTTGGCGTCAAATGGATCAAGCACGTCAATTCCTACAGCATGGAGGCAACGATCGATGTGCTTCGTGAGGCCATGGATGCGCGGGACGAAGGCTTACGCGTCGTCATCTCCAACAATGAATGCATGCTGGCACGCCAACGCCGGGAAAAACCGGCTAAAGCCGCGGCCCTCAAAGTCGGTCGGAGGGTCATCAAGGATAAATTCGGTGTTGATGAGGAAGTATGCACCGGCGATCACTCCTGCATGCGATTGAGCGGCTGCCCGTCCCTCACTTTGAAACAAAGTGCAGACCCTTTGAAGGCAACACCGGTTGCTCATGTTGACGAAACCTGTGTCGCCTGCGGCAATTGCGGCGAGGTTGCTCATGCGGCACAGCTTTGCCCGTCTTTCTATAAAGCAGAGGCCATCCAGAATGCAGGTGCGCTCCGCCAATTTGGCTCAGCCATCAACCGCACCCTCCTTTCACTGATGGGGGCGAGATAATGAACGAGATAAGAACCACCTCGACAATTGATCGGCCAATCTGTTTACTGCTGGGGGCACTAGGTGGCCAAGGTGGCGGCATTTTGATCGATTGGCTGGTCGATGCGGCGATGCGGGCAGGCTATCCGGCACAAGCGACGTCAACTCCGGGTGTTGCTCAGCGGACCGGCGCGACGACATATTACTTTGAATTGTTTCCGGAAAAAATTCCGCTCGCCCATCCGATTTTTACGTTTTTTCCGGCGTCAGGTGATCTCGATCTCATGATTGCCATGGAGCCGACCGAGGCAGGCCGTGCCATCGAGCGCGGATTCGTCACCGATTGCACCACCGTTATCACCGCAACCAAACGCGTCTATTCAACGGCTGAAAAAGTGTCGGCCGGTGATGGCCGCATTGACGTCGCCCCAATTATTGAAGCGCTAGGTAAGGCGGCTAAAAAACTTATCCAATTGGATATGGACGCACTTTCAGCCGGCACGGCTGCCCGTGACAACGCAATCGCGTTCGGTGCAATTGTCGGCACTGGTATTTTACCCCTATCGGCTGAAGATTGCCGGGCATCAATCATCGAGAAAGGTGTTGCAGTCGAAAGTAATTTGGCCGGCTTTGATATCGGCCTGAAAACCGCTGAGGTAAGCCCACGAACAGTTGCTACCGAGGCCGATTTAAACTTTAACACTGCGCCTGTATCTTTTGCCTCAGACATTGCCGCCTTCCCCGCTTTGGCACATGATATCATTGGTCACGGCATCGCTCGCTTGATCGATTATCAAAGCGAGGCCTATGCTCGGCTTTTTATAAAGCGTCTGAAATTCGTCCAGGAAGCCGACACCCGTGATGATAATAAACTTACCAGTGAAGTCGCCTACCATCTTGCCCGCTGGATGAGCTACGAAGATGTCATCCGTGTCGGCCAATTGAAAACGCGACCAGAGCGACTCTCAAAAATTCGATTAGAACTCGGTGTGGGCTCCAAAGTACCGCTAAAAGTCACCGATTTTTTTAAACCGGGCCGAGATGAATTCCTAGGTGCCCTACCTAAAAGCCTTAGCTGGTTGGTGCCTAATCAAGGTAACGGCATTGCACTGTATATTCAAACCAGCTCTTTTACCGGCTACGCGATGCTGAAATTTTTAGCGGCGCTTAAACCCTTGCGATCAAAATCCGCACAATATGCAGAAGAGCAGGCAGCCATCGAGCAATGGCTGGATGCGGTTATAAAGGCGGCTGCAGTCGACAATGCCGCTGCCGTTGACAACAATCTCGCCATCCGGACCTCAAATCTGGCAATAATGGCGCGCGGCTACGGGCGAGTGCGAAAAACCGGTTTGACCAAGCTCAATGAATTTTTTGCCGATTGGCACGATAAATTAGCAAGTGACCCTGCAGGTTTATCTGCTGAGGTGGATCAGCTGATCCTACTTGCCCATGCGAATCCCGATGAGACCTAATTTTTAGTGGAAGATTATCATGAGTGAAAAACGAAACAAAACTCTCCTCCATTGTACTGTTAATGGCAAAGAGCGCGACGACGTTGTTAAAGATAATATGCTGGTCGCTGATTATTTACGCGAAGTTGTCGGCATTACCGGCACTAAAATTGGTTGTGATGGTGGCGAATGCGGCTGTTGCACCGTGCTGATCGATGGTGTGCCACAACATGCCTGCCTACGTTTGACGGCAACCTGTCAAGACGTTGAGATTGAAACGATTGAGGCTCTCGCGGAACAAAATCGGCTGTCTGCCTTACAACGCGGTTTTCATGAAAAGCTTGGCACCCAATGCGGCTTTTGCACGCCAGGCATGATCATGGCGGCGGAGGGCCTGCTGAGAGAAAACCCGAGCCCCAGCGAAGATGAAATTCGCCAAGGTTTGGCTGCCAACCTTTGCCGTTGCACTGGTTATATAAAAATTATCGAGGCCGTACAATTTGCGATTGATGAATTAGGCTCGAAAGGAAAAGCAGCGTGAACGAGATCAAGCCAACTAAATCTATTGGCGTACCGACACCGCTGGTCGATGGCCCTGAGAAAGTATCCGGCAAAGCACAATATTCAGCTGACTTTATGCCGAGCGATTACCTAGTTGGCCGGATATTCAGAAGCCCGGTCTCCCACGCTGAAATCATTAACGTCGATATTTCGGCAGCCCAAGCGCTGCCGGGTGTAAAAGCCGTCATCACCGGTGACGAAACTGACGAAACGTTTGGCATTTTACCCGTCGCCCGTTTTGAGTACCCGCTGGCCCGCGACAAAGTGCGCTACAAAGGTGAACCGGTAGCTTGTGTTGCCGCAGTTGATGTCGAAACCGCTCAAAAAGCGGTTGATTTGATCAAGTTTAAATACAAAGAACTGCCAGCATATTTCACCTCACAAGAGGCCATGGCTGAAGGTGCAGTAAATATCCATGATCACCGTGAGTGCAATATTGAGCGGGAAGTAGATTACGATCTCGGTGAAGTTGACGAAGGGTTCGAAGCTGCGGATTTGGTTATGGAGGAGACTTTTAACTGCGCTGAGGTCGCCCAATCTCAGATGGAACCGCACGCAGCAATTGCCGAATATGATCCAACTCGAGACTTCATGACCATTCACGCCAGTACGCAAGTTCCTTATTACGGCCATTTGATGCTGGCAAAAGTATTGAAGATGGAAGAAAGCCAAATTCGCATGATTAAGCCGTTTGTCGGTGGCGGTTTCGGCTGCCGTACGGAATGCTTGAACGTCGAGTTGATCTGTGCCCTGGTCGCCCGCGCTGCCGGTGGCACTGTGCGCATCGTCATCAGCCGTGAGGAGACTTTTATTACCCACCGTGGCCGGCCTGAAACCGATGTAGAGATGAAAATTGGCCTTACTAAAGACGGTGTAATAACAGCGGTTGATTTCAAAGTAATCCAGCGCGGCGGCGCCTTTAGCGGCTACGGAATTGTCACGATACTATATGCTGGTGGCATGGTGTTCGGCCTCTACGATTTACCGGCGGTTCGCTACAAAGGCTTGCGGGTTTTGACCAACACACCGCCATGCGGTGCCATGCGTGGGCATGGCGTTACTAATGTTCGCTATGCTTTCGAATCTCTACTTGAAAAGATGGCGAATAAACTCAGCATAGACCCTATTGAAATTCGCCGCAGAAATCTACTGTTGGGACCTAAATACGAAACCCTCAATGAGATGTTCATCAATTCCTATGGCTTACCGGAATGTCTCGATTGGGTGGAAAAAGCCAGCAACTGGAAAAAGCGCAAAGGTAAAATGGGTTCCTATAAAGGTATCGGTATTGCCTGTGGGCATTACCCGAGCGGCGCCTCCAAGCCGGTTAACTGGTCGGGTGAACCGCATGCGACCGTTCATCTCAAGCTCGATTGGGATGGCTCCATTACTCTGCTGACAGGCGCGCCGGAAATTGGTCAGGGCTCAACGACTATGGCGACCCAATGTGCGGCTGAAGTGCTCGGCCTCGATATATCCCGCTTTCAAAGCCTTACCAGCGACAGCAAATTTACGCCGAAAGATAACGGTTCCTATTCGTCGCGTGTTACTTATATGGTTGGTAATGCTTCAATAGATGCGGCGATCAATCTTAAAAATATTCTGATTGACGCGGCCGCCAAAAAATTAGAAGCCAAACCGGAAAATATCGAATGCTTGGGTGAGGTTTATCGCGCCGGCACGCAGGACGAAGGGTTGACCTTTAATGAGGTTGTCAAAGCAGCCCTCGAAGGCACCGGCACCATCACGGTCAAAGGTAACTTCGATACGCTACCGGAATCCTGGGGCACCAAAAAATACCGCGGCGGTGCGATCAGCGGCAGCATGGCGTATGCTTATGCGGCGCAGGTAGTTGAAGTCAGCATCGATCCCGATACCTTTGAAATTACCGTTGACAAAGTCTGGGCTGCACAGGATGTCGGCAAAGCACTCAACCCACTTAGCGTTGAAGGCCAGATTGAAGGCTCGGTCTGGATGGGTATGGGCCAAGCAATTTCGGAAAGTACCCAATTTGTCAACGGACTCGGTATTACCAATAGTATGCTGGACTACAAAGTGCCGACAATTATTGAATCTCCATCGATCAAGGTTGGTATCATCGAGAGCGTTGATCCGCATGGGCCGTTTGGCGCCAAAGAAGCCGGGGAAACGTCCTTGGTATGTTTTATCCCCGCATTAACAAACGCTATTTACGATGCCCTTGGAGTGCGGCCACTGGATTTGCCAGTGACACCGGATCGCCTGATGGAACTTGTCGAAAACAGCACTACCAACAAAGAGGCAGCTGAATAATGGAATATATGCCAAACTTTCAACTTCACCGCCCGGCAACCGCCAAAGAGGCGGTAAAACTGCGGAGTGATAATTCAGCTGCACAATACGTCGCTGGTGGCACTGATTTAATTGTCAATGTCCGGCGCGGTATCGAACAGCCGGAAAATCTGATTGATCTCAGCGCTATCGCAGAGCTTAAATTAATTAACGAAGATAAAGACGGTCTGCATATTGGCGCCGGTGTAACCCTCAAGGAAGTCGCCAGAAATAAGAAAATCGTCAGTAAATATCAGGCGGTCGCAGAAGCTGCTGCTGCCGTGGCCGGCATAATCCACCAGCAATATGGCACCCTCGGCGGTAATCTCTGCCTAGATACGCGCTGCTTATATTACAATCAAAGCGAATGGTGGCGGCAAAGTAACGACTATTGTCTGAAAGAGCGTGGCGATACCTGTCATGTTGCCTCCGGTGGCAAGCAGTGTTTTGCGGCTTTCTCCGGCGATGTCGCTCCGGCCTTGCTGGTTTTCCAAGCTGAGGTTGATCTCATTGGCCTCAAAGGGCCGCGGCGCATTCCACTCGCTAAACTGTATCAAAACGACGGCATGGATCACCTGACTCTCAAGGCGGGAGAATTGTTGACGGCTGTGCATTTACCCAAAGTGCTCGCCGGCTGTCCGTCTCGCTATGAGAAAACGCGCATACGCGGCTCAATCGATTTTCCTTTGGCAGGTGCAGCCGTGCGCCTCAAAATGAAGGGTAAAAAGGTGGAAGATTTCGCCATTGCGTTGACCGGCGTAAACCCTTACCCGCAAATCGTTAAAGGCACCGATGAATATGTCGGCAATGCCTTTGATGACGAGAGCCTGGATAAATTACGGGATAGTGTACGCAAGCAGGCCAAGCCGATGAAAACAACAACGGTTGCACCCTGGTATCGCCGCCGGGTTATCGGTGCTGTGGCACGCCGCTTGACCGAAGAACTCGCTGGTTAGTTTTCTCGCTTATCAACCTGGATGAAGGCTTCCGACTGCTTACGTTGGGTGCCAAACGTAATGGTCGTTACGCCGGCAATAACCAAGGTAAATCCAAGTATCAAAACCAGTGAAGCCCAACCGCCCTCTAACTCAGGCGCGACTAACCTGACCAGAGTTACACCTAGAAAGGCGATTATAGTGCCTCCGATCCAGTAGCCTTTATTATCTTTCATCGTTTGGTTCATCGCAACAACGTCACATAGATGCCGGCAATAATAGCCGACGATATCACACCCGATACGCTGGCCCCCATCGCCCACGGCAGGATAATGGCGTGCTTATTGGCTGCCCTCGCCTCTTTTTGCGCAACTTTGGCTGTCGTTGGGATACATGACACGCCCGAAATACCGATAGTCGGGTTAAAGTTACGGCCACCGAACCGATATACCAGCAAGCCACCAAGGATGCCGCCAATACCGGACAGCAGCAACGCGGTAATGCCCAATATCAATAGCAGGATAACTTTTGGGTCAAGGATCGTGCTGGCTTCAAAAAGCACGCCCAACAGCAGACCTAAAAAGAACGTCGCGCCGTACAACACCGGCCCGGAAAGAAAATCGACAAATTGTTTAACCCCAGATTCCCGGATAATAACACCGAGGAAAAACGACATGAACAACGGCGCCGCCACTGGAAACAGCAAGCTGAGGAGGGTCGAAGTAATGACCGCGAATGTTACTTTTTCAGCCTTGGATATATTTGGAATGGTGGTCGGATCCATTTTGATGCCGCGAAGTTTCTTAGGGATCATAAACCGGACCAGATAGGGATAACCGGCGTAGGCCAAGCTTAGATAGAGATAGGCGACGATGGTGATGGGAACGAACAAATCCTTGGCCAGCAACAGTGAGGTATAGAGAACCATCGGCGCATCAGCACTGCCGACCATGGCGATGGCTGCCGCTTCGTTGAACGGAAAACCCATGGCGACGGCGATGGGGAAGGTCAAGACGGTACCCAGTTCCGCACAAATCGCAACGATCATGCAGCGGACCGGCGAGATTAGAAGGTAACCAATGTCGGACAACGTGCCGATACCCATGAAGATCAGGGTAGCGATCAAGCCATTGGAAAAACTAAAAGTATAAAGCGGTTGCAGGAAATTTATCTGCAAGGCATCCATAAGCTGGACTGGATCGCTGGTAATTGGATCGATGAACAGCGTACCGGTGCTCGTCGCCGAGAGATAAAGCACACCGGCATTGACGGAAGACATACCAAAACCCATCGGAATCATGATTAGCGGTTCCAACGTTCCCTTAACGCCCAAATAAACAAACATAAATCCGAGCAGGATTAGAACGATACGCGCAAGGGAAATAACCGGATCGCCCGCCACCATAGTAGCGATGCCTTGAAAAATTTGCAGTAATTCTATATCGGGCATAATTAGGTGGTTCCTTCCGCCACACTTTTCTCAGCTTCGGTAGAGGCTTCGTCTGGTGCCGGACTATCTGCCGCCGCGCGTTTTTCCTTCAAGCGGATGACGCCAAATAGCAGCTTAATTATCCACGCCACGGCCAGTGAAATGACTGCCGCCAAGGCATAGACGAAAATCATCAAATTGACAGATTCCCAAAAATTTTCCATTTATCTCTCCACTACTCAGGCGACGAAGACTCGCTGTTCCAGCTATTCCAGAACAATCAACACATCGTTGGTTTCAACCTTGTCTTCTTCCTTGACTTTGATCTCAACTACCTTGCCGTCAGACGGGGCGTAAATTGGATTTTCCATCTTCAGGGCCTCTAGAATGAGCAGTTCATCATCTTCGGCAACATCCTCGCCGACTGATACATGTATTTTCCAAATTGAACCCGACATAGGGGCGGTGACATCAACACTCATGGTGATTACTCCATATTACGAGCTAGGTTCGGTTTCGTTGGCACTTGCCGGACCCGGCACTAAAACAATTCGAAAGATTTTCCGTTAGCTATTGCGCGACAGAAATTTCCAGCACATCGGCAATATTGCTGCAGCCAAAGCTATTTTAAAGACTGCTCCCCACAAGAACGGCAGCACGCCAAACTGGAAGGCCTTCGCCATACCGATTAAATGGGCTAGCCAAACATAGCCAAAGCCAAAGATCAGAGCCGTACCGAGGATCATCGCTACCAATGTCGTCAACAAGTTACGATCCCAACCGCGTTCGCCAAGATATCCAACCACCATAGCCGAAGCCAAAAAGCCAACCAAATAACCACCAGTTGGACCGGCCATATAAGCAAGGCCGATGCCTTTCGCCGGCGTATTGGCGAATACTGGTAGACCCAATGCACCCTCAGCCAGATAAAGTAAAATAGTTGCCGCACCAAGCCGCCAGCCGAATGCCATACCAATGACAAGAACAGCAAATGTTTGCATGGTCATGGGTACCGGATAAAATGGTACTTGAATTTTGGCTGACACAGTCAACAGCACCGTACCAGCCACGGCCAAAATAATTTTGCGAAGCAAACTGTCTGCTGATGCCGGCCACGCGGCGCCTGACAAAGTCGGCTGAGCGTTTAAGATTCTTTCCA
>CAJWIB010000095.1 GCA_913041095.1 uncultured Rhodospirillaceae bacterium
GCTCCACCCTCGATCAAAGCGGGTACGATTGCCAGGCTCGGCGAATCCCGCATGTCATCGGTATCGGGCTTAAACGTCAGGCCAAGAACTGCGACCTTTTTACCTTTAACACTACCGCCGCAGGCGTTGACAATTTTGTCAGCCATGTGCCGTTTGCGGTTCTTGTTCACCTCAACCACGGCTTCGACAATTTTAATCGGGCGGTCAAAATCCTGCGCCGTTTTGACCAAGGCCAGTGTGTCTTTTGGGAAGCATGAGCCACCATAGCCGGGGCCAGCATGCAGGAATTTGCTGCCAATTCGGCCATCAAGCCCGATGCCTTTGGCAACATCCTGAACATCGGCACCAACTTGCTCACAAAGATCGGCAATTTCGTTGATAAAAGTAATCTTGGTCGCCAAGAACGTGTTGGCAGCATATTTGATCAGCTCTGCCGTGCGGCGCGCGGTAAACAGGATTGGCGTTTCGATCAGGAATAGCGGCCGGTAAAGATTACGCATTATTTCTTGGACTTTCTCATCCAGGGCTCCAATCACCACCCGGTCGGGCCGCATAAAATCGTTGATTGCCGAACCTTCCCGCAGAAATTCGGGATTGGAGGCGACGTCAAACTTACCTTCAGGGCTAGTCTCGCGCATGATTTTCTCGATCTCATCACCGGTGCCGACCGGCACTGTCGATTTAGTCACCACAACCGTATAGCCATTCATTGCTGACGCTATCTCGCGCGCAGCATCATATACATAAGTGAGATCAGCGTGTCCGTCGCCGCAACGGCTTGGGGTGCCGACGGCAATAAACACCGCATCCACACCCTTAATCGCCGCCGGTAAATCAGTGGTAAAAGATAGACGTCCGGCCTCGGTATTTTTCGCTATCAAACTATTGAGGCCCGGTTCATAAATCGGGGTTTCACCACTATTCAGTTTATCGATTTTATTCGCGTCTTTATCGACGCAAACCACATCAACACCAAATTCGGAGAAACAAGCACCTGATACGAGGCCAACATAGCCTGTTCCGACCATCGCAATACGCATCTATTAATTCCTAACCCTATGTATATTTTTTCAGCATTATTTTGAGATCATCCCGTATTTCATCACGGTCAATACCAAATGCCAGATTTGCTTCAATGAACCCTAATTGGCTGCCGCAATCATATCGATTACCGCTAAACCGCAGTCCATGAAAGGGCACATCATCAATCGTCCGCGCCATTGCATCGGTCAATTGAATTTCACCGCCGGCGCCTTTTTCTTGACGGTCGAGCTGTTCAAACACCTCCGGCTGTAAAATATAGCGGCCGATAATCGACAGCGTCGAAGGAGCCTCAGCGGGTTTGGGTTTTTCCACCAGACCTTGAGCCCGAGCAATCGTGCCATCATCTTCAACGACATCAAGTATGCCATAGCGGTCCGTATGATCCGGCGGCACATCTTCAACGGCAACCAGATTGCCGTCGGTTTTTTGATAGGTTTCAACCATTTGTTTTAGGCAGCCCGGCTTGGCTAAGATCAGATCGTCGGCCAGCAACACGGCAAAAGGCTCATCATGAATATGGTAGCGAGCGCACCAAACAGCATGACCCAAGCCTAAAGGCTTTTGCTGGCGGGTATAAAATACTTGACCAGCACCAGGAATAATATCCTGGATTGATTTAAGGACTTCATCCTTACCCCGGTCTTCGAGCGAACACTCAAGTTCATAGCTATGATCAAAGTGATCTTCAATCGCCGATTTGGCGCGTCCGGTGACAAAGATAAACTCTTCAATACCCGCCTCACGCGCCTCGTCGACGGCATATTGGATCAATGGCTTATCGACCACCGGCAGCATTTCTTTCGGCATCGCTTTGGTCGCCGGCAGGAAGCGGGTTCCTAGACCAGCAACGGGGAAAACCGCTTTTCGAACAGGTTTAACCATCATTGCCTACAGTAGTGCAAAATTTGCACAAGGGATTCGCGCCTTATTGCCACAGGCGACCTCAAGCCGCAAGCCGAACATCCACACAATCGTTTGATTTATTGTTAAGAATCAACATCGATTATGGTGATTCTTAACAATAAATCTCATCCAGCCATTCAATAATTTAGTGCTGTGCTCTTGATACATTAGGCGTCGCATGCCGGATTGGCACTGCCGGACATGAAACCGGCGACAATAACACCACCTGCAATCATAAGTGAAATAATCAGCATGGTATCAACCCAGCAAAAAGTCCTTCGCTTGATTTATCTGTGTCGCCAAAAAAGTCGAGCCTCCATGATCGGGATGAATTTTACTTAGCAATCGATGATGGGCTTCTTTGATCTTATCTTCACTGGCACCGGGCTCAAGACCCAATATTTCATGGGCCTTTTCAGCCGTCATTTCACCTTTACCTGCTGATCCTAGCGCCGACCCCGCCTGCTCTCGCCACTGATCACCATGATACCGGTCAAGATAGGCGGTCAGTACTTGTACAGATTGATCGTCTTCCCGGCATTCAACCAAGAGAGCCAGCAGATCATCCAAAGACAAATTCCTTAAAGTCTTACCGGTAAAACTGCCTTGGCGCACTTCGCCGTTCATTTCTCCAGACTGGTGGTCTAGATACATATTTAGAAATTTTGTTTCAATTTCGGAGGAATGTCCCGGCGCACCATCCGTGCCGCCAGAACTACTACCAGCCATGCGCGACCAGTTTTTCGCCATCCGCGCTGCCGCTCGAGCACGCATAAACCAGGGCAGTAATACCGGCAATGCCCACAAAGCCCATAGTTTGGGACCGGCAATCAGGAAGAATAAGAATATCGCCGCTGCCAGAATAATCGCCGACCATTTCAATACTTTCACCAAGGTTGATGGTGGGGCGTTTACATACCAGCGCGCAGCAAGCAGAAAACCGATCAACAGGGCGATACCAAGGATAAAATAAGGCATGACTTAGTCTACACTCATCTAGCCCGGTTTTGAAACTTGGTTGGCAATTTGCAGAATAGCGCCGCCCTCTTTTTGCGCCATATTTTCAAGCGCAGGCCGGCCACCAGCGGCAAATACGGCGACGGCCCGCAGTAATTCGCGGAGCGTTTGCGCACTGTTAGTATCCAACCGGCAATAAGCGCCATTGGTCAGTCTGGCAATCTGTTTGAAAGCAAACTCGGCAATCGGGTCGGCCCCTTCTTGAAAGACAAAGGCCGGTACGCCAAGCAGTCCCAATTCACCGGCGACCGCCCCTAAGACGTCGACGTCTTCCTCAACACAGTCACCAATAAAGATCAACGCATCGACCGAACATTTTTTCGTTTCATTCAATGTATGACGCAGGACTTTCTTAATCTGGGTTTCACCGGCGAGACAATGAACGGCGGTCATGAGGCGTAATAAATCATCCGGAGCACCGGCCCATTTGCTCGCCCGAAATTCACCAAACCCGCGGTAATAAGCAAGCTGGATTTCCAGGCCACCCATCGCCGCCGTTTCCTGAAACATCTCACCTTGCAAATGGCAGGCGCGATCCCAGCTCGGCTCTCGGCTGGCCGTTGCATCCATGGCAAAGATAAGACGGCCTTTCTCACTCGACGCCTTGCGCACAGGCGTTGCCACAACTTTCTGCAAAAAAGCCTGAACATCCTCGCTGGATGTTTTTGTCGGCAGCTTTTTATCGCTCATACAACTCCCAATCTATCTCGCCGGTATACTTCTTGAGATATGCCAAAAATTAACCGGGACAAGAGTCTAACCTTGCCCCGGTCCGAAAACAACATTTCACCTGTTTAGATTGGATAGTGCTCTATTTGGTGTGATGTAATTTTCCTTTTGGTTTAAAGGCATGGAAGGTAAAAGCGAAAGTGACATCATGTACTGCATCGACCAAGCCACTACCGGTCTTGCGCTTGACAACGACATTACCAACATCTTTACCCTTAGAAATATCGCGGGTATCGAGCGCCGAGTTTTGCCCGGCCTCCCAAGTCAAAACCAAATCACCAACTTCAATGCGTTTTTTCTGGCGCAACAGAGCAATGCTCCAGGCTTCGTCACCAACGGCAACGACGCGCATCAGAGCGGGAATGCCGCTCGGCAGTGGTCCCCGATAAAGAAATGGATGAGAGGAACCATCATAGCCAACATACGGGTTGCCGCCGAAGCCTCGGCCCGGAAACGCTGAGAGTAATACTTTACCGTTCGGATGGGCTTTTTTGTAGCGCCCGAAAGCTTCAATTCGTGATGGCAGCATTTTCAACTTCTTACCGGTCATGGAACCGACAATTCCTTCACCCAGGAATTGCTGCCACCAGCTTTCTGTTTGGCGGTCATACATGACGAGATCTGAGTTACGTAATTTACCAGTGGTGCCAAAATCCAATACTTTGCCATCAAGCTTAGCATCAAAAACAATCGCAGCATTACAAAGCGGACAATAAGTCACCGCTACGTGGACACCACCTACCCTGTCATTAACGATCTCGTGGCGCATCAAAACCCCCAGCGGATAAGCCTTTGATTCGCCGTTGAGGGTAAAACTGATAACCGGCACAGTCGATTTCAGCCTCTTGACCTTACTCACATCGGTAAATCTAGGATTGTCGATTGAGGGGATACCGTCTTTCGGTGGGCCCCCCGACATGATTTCGCCATATTCAACAGAAGTTTTTTTGAAATCCGTCCTTGGCCATTCAAATTTCCAGAACGATGGATTAGCCATCGCGGCACTGGATGAGACCAAAAACACGATACCCGCTACGACGCTCAAACCGAATGTCCGGCGGATTTGCACGTTGGGTATAAAGAACATTTTCATCATGGTATATAAGTGGCACAACTCCATTAAAGGCGCAATTCACGTCGGTTCACATCTCGGTGACATGGTTGAGCCATCGCAATCTAAGAGTAATCTTATAAAGTCTTTTTTTCTCCGCGTTTCTGATTTATTGAACTTAGCCATGTCGACAGCAGAAAAAATAGAATGCGCTGTGATCGGTGCCGGTGTTATTGGCTTAGCAGTAGCCCGGGCACTCGCCTTGCAGGGCCGAGAAGTCATTATCTTGGAATCAGAAGACGCCATTGGCTTGGGCACCAGCTCGCGCAATAGCGAGGTTATTCATGCCGGCATTTATTATGATACCGGTAGCCTTAAAGCCAAACTTTGCGTCCAAGGTAAACTGGCTCTTTATGATTATTGTGAAAGCCACGGAGTCACTCATCAGCGCTGCGGTAAAATGATCGTCGCCGTGCATGACGGGCAATTGGAGAAACTCGAAGCGCTGCAGCAAAAGGCGGTGGACAATGACGTCAATGATCTGATCTGGCAAGACCAGCAGACCACCCTGGCAATGGAACCGGCCCTCAATGCTGTTGCCTCTCTGCTCTCGCCATCGACGGGTTTAATCAATAGTCATGCCTTGATGCTGGCCTTTCAGGGTGATGCTGAGTCCGCCGGCACTATGATTGCCTTTAATTCTCCGGTTTTGGGTGGCGCAATCACCGACAATAGTATTCGGTTGGATATTGGCGGCGCCACTCCGTTAACGCTCGATTGTGAAATTGTGATCAACAGTGCCGGTCTGCATGCTCAACGTGTTGCCGGTTCCATTGCCGGTTTTCCACCCGAAATGGTGCCTGGCACTTTTTATGCCAAGGGCAATTATTTCTCACTCGCCGGTCAAAGCCCGTTTAGCCATTTGATCTATCCAATTCCGGAAGAAGCCGGCCTTGGCGTTCATTTGACATTGGATCTTAGCGGACAGGCCCGATTCGGCCCCGATGTCGAATGGGTAGACAAAATAGACTATGAAGTCGATCCAGCACAGGGCGACAAATTTTATGCCGCTGTGCGTAGCTATTGGCCGGAATTACCGAATAACGCTTTAATACCGGGGTATTCCGGCATTCGTCCCAAGCTGAAAGGGCCCGGAAATCCGCCAATGGATTTTGTCTTCAATGGCCCGGCCGAACACGGCATACAAGGTCTGGTTAATCTTTTTGGTATAGAATCACCTGGCTTAACAGCCTCATTAGCAATTGCCGATGAGGCTATAAAACGCCTAAAATAATTGAGAACTGGCGTATCAATGAGATTTTTTAGTGGGTTAGATATCGTGAAATGCACAGGTTTAACTACAGCTTTTGCATTTACCTTTTTGATCACAAACACGAGTATTTTGTTGGCGCAAGGCACCGTGCGTCAGCAAGGCCAGGATGTTGATTTAAGCCGGCCCAATCCAACTTGACCGACGACGACCATCCAATCCCGAGCGGCGGTTGACCAACTCATGCAATGCGTGATCTGGTGCGCGATATCAGCAAATATGGCCGGTGCTTCAACCAAAATTTTGTCGTACTTACCTAAGGCGGTTTGGATCTGCTGGAAAAAATCGACGCTGTTGATGGCAACATTCGATCACCGGCGACAACTTATATGAGATCACTCGACGGCGTGATAGTTCCAGGCCTTAATTCTCATCCACCTGTAGCAGGTAAGGTCGAAACCACTGCTGGTGATAAAATTAAAGCCCGCATTCTCCGGCTTGCTGAACTCGGCCAGCAGCGTTACCTGAAAATTGTGATCACCGATTTCGCCACCAATGAAAAGATGGCGGAAGAGTCTCTGAAACTCAACCAAGTTAAAAAGTTTGCACCTTTTTTAGCCCGCAATGCCGGAGCTAACTTTATATTCGACAGCATTCCAACTTTTCCCCGACGTCCGCTGAATGAAAATCCAAGTTTTATTGCCGGTCCGGTACTAGGCAATCCGGATATTTTTTTTGTCGAGTTCTGGAAGCTAGGCTGCGCCAGATGACTACCGGTAACACTAATTCCTACCTTTACGGTATTGTTGCTCAAGGTTTCGACGGCGTAATTCTCGATGGCCTTGATACAGTTAAATTCTTTGAGACCGGCTAAAGCCAGTTAAACTACGATTTTACGCCGGATACTCTCTTCCTTTCGCTAGACATCCAGCTGGTGTTGCCGAATTTAACCTAGCAATGATAAGCTACTAATCAATGCCGATGGTCTTATTGACTGGGCTGAATGACTTTTAGGCCCTCGGGGAGGGATAGTAATGGATATGTTACATAATCGCCCAGCGCTAATTGCCGATTTGGGCGCTATCATTGATGAATTGGACGCCAAAGGACGGCTTATTCGAATTAAATCCAAGGTGAATTCGAAGCACGACCTCGTTGGCATTGCCACCGAATATGAAGGTGGCGGCAGCGCTGTGTTATTTGAAAATGTCGAAGGCTATGATGTCCCAGTATTCATCGGGCTTTATTGGTCACGTGAATTGTTAGCCGATTTATTTTCGTATGACGAACTCGAATTACCTCAATATATCGCGGATCGAATTGGCAGCTGGCACCAGAATCCGATTTATCCGGAAATTGTCATGCATGGTCCAGTGCTCGAAATTATTGAGTCCGAAGTTGATCTTGGCAAAATCCCAATTCCGGTTCATGCCCTGGGTGATGCCGGACCTTATTTAGACGCTGCCGTCGTTATCACCAAGGATCCGGAAACCAGTATTCGAAACACGTCCATTCAGCGCTTTCTGGTGATCGATAAAAATACCCTTGCCATCAATATCGATTCCGGACGGCATTTGGAATTATGTTTAAATAAAGCGGCGCAACGGGGCCAAGACCTTCATCTGACTATTAATATCGGGGTTGGTCCTGGCTTACATTTTGCCGCTTCTGCGCCTGCTGAAGCGGCGCCGTTCGGTACCGACGAGTTAGGCATAGCCTGTGCTTTCCACGGCGAGCCGCTGAGATTGGCGAAGGGCTACCACTCTCGCGTTGAAATTATTGCCGATGCGATGTATGCGCTCGAATGCAGCATTACCCCCGGTGATTTGATCGATGAGGGCCCATTTGCTGAGGTGACGGGTAATTACGCCTACCGCGAACCGCGGCCCCGTGTTAAAGTCATCAGCATCCATCATCGCAGAAAACCAATTTTTCATTCAATTTTACCCGGTAAAGAAGTGCACAATTCGGTTGGTTTACTTGGCGAAACCAATGTTTTAAATCTTTTGCAAAAGCAAATTCCCGGGGTCAAAGATGTCTATTTCAGCCATGGCGGCTGCGGCTTTTATCATGCGATCGTCCAAATATCGCAAGTCCGAGCAGGCTGGGGTAAGCAAGCAATTATGGCGGCTTTCGCGGCCTTTCCACCGCTCAAAATGGTAACCGTGGTTGATGATGACGTCGATATCAGAAAGCCGTCCGATGTTGAATGGGCAATGGCCACGCGACTTGATGGAAAATCTGGTATTGTACAGATTGAGGAAGCTTTTGGGCATGGCTTAAACCCAACCTTCGATGATTACATCGGCACCAAAATTGGTTTTAACGCTACCCGGCCGTTCCCGTTCAGCCCACAGTTTGATCGGGTGGAAATGAAAAATATGGATATTTCTAAACTAAGAATTCGTGGCAAAAAAAAGAAATAGTGAAATAAAGGTACGCTAACTGCATTCAGCCAATTCTTGAACAACAAATCCTTCTTCAGGCGGATAACGTCGGCCAATTAGACTCAAAGCTTCCAACTCATTGGCAGCCATAACATCTTGAATCTGTGCGTCGGCCCAATGATCACCGTAAATAGTATGGCTTTGGTTTTCTTTTACCGCCGCCCGTACATCTTTATTGTATAGGGTAACTTCAAACGCCTTCCTACCATTCATCGCATGTTGCAGCATCTTCCGGACCTTTCATATCCGTTAAAA
>CAJWIB010000096.1 GCA_913041095.1 uncultured Rhodospirillaceae bacterium
TCCCTATCTTGAGAACATAATTGATTAACCGCCAAAATCGATTGGTGACAAAGCCTGGTAAATTGGTTGATAATGACGTTAATACTGAAACTGACGAAACGAAATGAGTGAAAACTCAAGTAGTCGACAGCCTCGATTGAGCGGGGACGATTCAGAACTTAATATTTTTCATACCCTCTGGGGATGGGCACAAAGACTTATGCGGCTACGCAATGGCGAAGATTCAGTACGTGAAGCTATTGAAGAGCTTATCGAAGAGAGCGGCAATGATGTGTCGTCGCTTGAAAACGAAGAACGTGTTCTACTCTCAAATATTCTCAGTCTTAGAGATATCACGGTTGAAGATGTTATGGTGCCGCGCGCCGATATTACCGCTTTGGATATCAACACGCCGGTATCGGATCTTATTAAAATAATTAATGCCGAAGCCCATTCGCGCATTCCGGTCTATCAAGAGACCCTCGATGATGCGATTGGTATGGTGCATATTAAAGACGTTATGGCGGCGCGGACGATTGGCGAAGAATTAGAACTCCGTAATATCATGCGCGATGTATTGTTTGTCGCCCCTTCCATGCAAGTGCTGGAACTATTGCTGGAGATGCGGGTGAAGCGCACCCATATGGCGTTGGTGGTTGACGAGTTTGGTGGTGTTGACGGGCTTGCAACCATTGAAGATTTGGTCGAAGAAATTGTCGGCGAAATTGAAGATGAGCACGATCAGGATGAAAACCCTCAATTGACGGTGAATTCTGATGGCTCAATTGAAGCCGATGCACGGGCATCAATTGAAGCTTTTGAAGAACAGGTCGGCAAGGTATTGACGGCGGAAGAACGCGAGGAGTTTGACACCCTTGGCGGCTTGGTTTTCTCGCTAGTCGGTCGTGTACCGATCCGCGGTGAATTGGTTAAACATAGTAGCGGCGTGGAAATTGAAATTGTTGATGTTGATCCAAGGCGCATTAAGAGAATTCGAATTCACGGCTTGGAAACGGACCCTGAAATTAGAATATCCGCTTCGTAAAAGATGCTTACCAAAATCGAAAATTGGCATGTTCAAGCTAAAAATTGCCAAAACTGGCGGCGCGCATTTTTAGCTTTGGCTCTCGGCGTCATTGGTGTACTGGCCTTACCGCCTATCCATTTTGTGCCGGCGCTGATACCAGCCTTTGCCGGTTTAATTTGGCTTATTGATGGCTCACAGAGAAATGCTAATAAGGGCTGGCGTCAGTTTCCACGCGCGCATTTCTTAAACAGTGCCTTTGCCGTCGGTTGGTGGTTCGGTGTCGGTTTTTTTGTTGCCGGATTTTACTGGATATCGTTTTCATTTCTGGTCGACGCCCAGCAATTTGCCTGGATGATTCCTTTTGCAGTTTTAGGGTTGTCGGCAGCCTTTGCCATTTATATCGGTCTGGTAAGCAGCCTGACATTCCGGCTGTCAAAACCGGGCAGCCGGCGCATTATTTATTTCTCGCTGCTATGGATAATCTTCGAATGGCTGCGTAGCTGGGCATTCACTGGTTTTCCTTGGAATTTGATCGGAACTGTCTGGACGTTCAGTGACGCCATGATTCAAGTTACGTCTTTGGCCGGCGTGATGGGATTGAGCCTATTTACCGTACTGGCGGCAAGTTCGTTCGCAATCCTTGGTTGCGATAGCAAATCGCAACGGTTCAGATATCAATTAACGGCAGCACCACTATTGATTCTGGCGGTCATTTGGGGCGGTGGGGTTTGGCGCTTGCTCGGTGCTGAAAGCCGGTTTGTTGAAAATGTTCAACTCCGTCTGGTCCAGCCGAATATAGCACAAGAAGACAAATGGAATCCTGGGCTCCGGGGCAAACACCTCAACAATTTACTGGAATTAAGTGAAGTGCCTGCACTTAGCGAAAACGCCAGCAGAAAATTGACGCATATTATTTGGCCGGAAACTGCGATGCCTTTCTTTCTAGAAGGTAATGATGCGGTCTTACGGGTAATTGCTCAGGTGATTCCTGAGAGCGGCGCTTTGTTAACCGGCTCACGACGGCGAACTGGTGGACAAGGAATGCCAGCTCGGCTGTGGAATAGTCTTCACGTCGTCGGTCCAGACGCTAAAATATCTGCAACCTTTAATAAATTTCATCTGGTTCCCTTTGGCGAATATGTGCCATTTCGGAAATATATTAACTTCACCAAACTAACAGCGGGACGAACTGATTTTTCAAGTGGACTTGGCCTAAGTTCGATCGCAGTGCCGGGACTACCACCGGTCAGTCCATTGATCTGTTATGAAGCAATTTTTTCGGGCCAGGTGGTACCACCACATAAATTAGATCACCCTCGACCTAGCTGGTTGTTGAACCTTAGTAATGATGCCTGGTTTGGTACCTCTTCCGGCCCCTATCAGCATTTAGCCGCCGCTCGGCTACGCGCTGTCGAGGAAGGATTGCCTCTGGTCCGGGTGGCCAATACTGGGATATCGGCTGTTATTGATGGTTACGGAAGAACGCACAAAAGGTCGCGGTTAAATGAACGCGCAATTATCGACGCAAAATTGCCTGCTGCGCTTAAAAACCCTACTCTTTTTTCACGAATTTACAGTTGGGGACTTCTTGCATTGATATTGGGGTTTCTACTAATTTCCCGCTTGCGGCGTTTGGATTAGAAGTAAAGAGTAATTACCTTTAATAATACTATTACAAGATTGAATTAGCGTAATTACTTAATATCTACCAGTAAATCAGTTATGATGATATAATCAATTGATATTATTAATTAAAATTACTGAATATTGGTATTTTCTTGAGGTAACAACCAAGGTATAGGCAGTTGAATAAAATGGATGCATCTACAAGCATCCGCGGGCCATAACCAGGACCATCTTCAGTACGCAAGATTACCCGGCGGCGCGTTCTCGGTGTAGCTGACCCAGTTGATGTCAACGCCGGTAGCCGTGTGCGTCTTAGAAGGACCTTATTGGGCCTGAGCCAAGAAAAACTTGGTGAGGCGGTGGTCTGACCTTCCAGCAAATCCAGAAGTATGAAAGAGGTGCAAACCTTATCGGCGCAAGCCGGATGTATGACCTTTCTCATGTCTTGGACGTGCCGGCCTCCTTTTTTTTCAAAGATATGTCCGACGAAATCAAAAAGCGGGATGATACGTCTTCAGATAGTTTGGGCGCGCATACCTTGGAAGAAGCAGATAAAGACCCATTGACCAGACACAAAACCCTTGAGCTCGTCCGGGCGTGTTACAAAGTTGGCAATGCCGCCGTACGTAAACGGGTTTTTTAATTAATCAAATCGCTGGTTAAAATGAACGCGGATTATTAACCCTTTTTAGATCGCCCAATTAAGCGAATTGACGCGGAGCCTGAGGGATTGTCCTCAATGGCTCCGTTTGTTTTACGGCGATTTTTAATTTATCACCAGGCGATTTAAGCTTCTGCGATAGTACTTGACGCTACGGGCAAACATTGCGACAAGTCCCCCCTGTTTAAATTGAATTATTATTGGATTTTGACGACTTGACCCAATTAACATGTGGACTAAATGGTCGTTTTTCTGGAGGTTTAATCCGTGTCTAAAGAGAATTATCTATTTACCAGTGAATCTGTATCCGAGGGGCATCCCGATAAAGTCAGTGATCGTGTTTCTGATGCCATCGTTGATACATTTCTGGCGGCTGATCCTGTCTCCCGGGTCGCGGTTGAGACCCTTTGCACGACCAACCGGGTGGTTCTGGCCGGTGAAGTACGCGGGCCGGAATCAGTAACTCACAAAAAAATGGAAGAAGTCGCCCGGGCGGCGGTTAAAGATATCGGTTATGAGCAAGATGGTTTTCATTGGGAAAAAATGGATGTTGCGGTTCATGTCCATGCCCAATCTACAGACATTGCACAGGGCGTAGATGCTTCTGGCAATAAGGATGAAGGAGCCGGCGACCAGGGAATCATGTTCGGCTATGCGTGCCGGGAAACAGATGTTTTGATGCCGTCGCCGATTCACTACTCACATGAAATTCTGGAAGTTCTCGCCAAAGCCCGTCATTCGGGCGAAGCAGCCGGATTGGGTCCGGATTCCAAAAGCCAGCTCACCTTAAAATATGAAAATGGTAAACCAGTCGGCGCAACCTCGGTCGTTGTATCTACTCAGCATAGTGCCGATTTGGATCAGGCGGAAGTCAAAGAAATTGTCCGTCCTTATGTTGAGCAAGTCTTACCAGATGGCTGGATGTGCCCAGAGGAAGAATTTTATGTGAATCCAACCGGCTTGTTCGTCATCGGCGGGCCTGATGGTGACGCCGGGCTGACGGGTCGGAAAATCATTGTTGATACCTATGGCGGCGCAGCACCCCACGGCGGCGGCGCCTTTTCCGGTAAAGATCCAACCAAAGTTGACCGCTCGGCTGCCTATGCCGCACGTTATTTGGCAAAAAATGTGGTCGCTGCGGAATTGGCCGAGAAATGCACCATCCAATTAGCTTATGTGATTGGCGTCTCGAAGCCGCTATCAGTTTATGTTGATACTGCCGGCACCGGCAGTGTTGACGAAGATAAATTATCGGCGGCCTTACAAGAAGTGATGGATTTGAGCCCGCGTGGAATTCGCGAGCACCTTCAATTGAGCCGGCCGATTTATGCTCGCTCGGCGGCTTATGGTCACTTTGGCCGGATGCCCGATGACGATGGTGGGTTCAGTTGGGAAAAAACCGATTTGGTTGAACCGCTTAAGACTGCGCTTTAAGGATTTTTTCAGTTGGGCGATGGGCAAGAATAAAAACTCTGTTCCCGATAATCCCCAATTTTATGGCCGCCGCAAAGGCCACGCGTTAAGGCCGCACCGCCAGCTTCTGATGAACGAATTACTGCCTAAGGTGCAGGTATCATCTGAGGGTAATTACGTACTCGATGCCTCGGAAATTTGGCTGGAAATCGGCTTCGGCGCCGGCGAGCATTTGGCCGCACAAGCAGAGAGTCATCCCGATATTGGATTTATCGGCTGTGAGCCTTACGTTAATGGGGTCGCCACACTGCTTTCGGTGATTGAGCAGAAAAAACTTACCAATATCCGCATATTCAGTGATGATGCCCGCTTGCTGTTGACCAAATTAAAGCAAGCGACAATCAGCAAAGTATTCGTGTTGTTTTCCGACCCGTGGCCTAAAAAGCGGCATAATCGCCGGCGCTTTATCACGCCAGAAAATTTAACCACGCTGTCGTATATTATGACGGACCAGGCTGAATTACGCTTCGCCACAGATGATATGAATTATGTTCGATGGGCACTTGATGCTTTTTATCAACACCCTGACTTCAATTGGCAGGACCAAAGGCCCGGGGATTGGAGTAATCGTTATGCGGATGCGGTCCCAACCCGCTACGAAACCAAAGCGGTAAAGCAGGGAAAAAAAAGCGTTTATCTGACTTTTCGGCGCCGTACCCGTACATAAGGTGATATACATCTTTCGATGTTAATCAATGTTGTTGCAACGTGTTGGTCCATATTGGATGATCAAGCCGCTAAAAAAATAATGTGGAGGGTAAATCATGCAACTGCCGTCTAAAATCATCGATATTTCAATGCTGCTCGACAATGAAACCGTTTCAGACCCGCCGGTGATGCGGCCAAATATTGAATATAAGACGGGCGAAGATAACGCTGAAATGGTCTGCAAGTTTTTCCCCGGCTTGACCACGGATCAACTGCCGGATGGCCAAGGGTGGTCATGGGAACGGATAAATCTGGTCACCCACAACGGCACTCATCTTGATGCACCCTATCATTATCACACCCATGATATATACGGCGCTCGTATGCTGACGATTGATGAAATCCCCCTCGATTGGTGTTTCCGGCCCGGGGTTAAGCTCGATTTCAGGCACCTGGAGGACGGCCATGTGGTTACGGCCGAAGAAGTTGAAGCCGAGCTCGGCCGCATCGGTCACAATCTCCAGCCGTTTGATATTGTCCTCGTTAACACCAGGGCCAGTGAATGCTATGGCACCGATGAGTTTATGACGGCCGGAATTGGTATGGGCCGCGACGCGACCGTTTATTTAACCGACCGCGGTGTCAAAATAACTGGGATTGATGCCTGGGGCTGGGATGCACCGTTTCATCACATGGCTCAAAATTGGCAGGCAATGCAAGATCCATCAATCATTTGGGAAGGCCATTACGCCGGTATGGAAAATCAATATTGCCATCTCGAGAAACTTCAGCATCTGGAGAAACTGCCAGCGAGCGGTTTCTATGTCGCCTGTTTCCCCTGTAAGATTAAGGACGCTTCAGCGGGTTGGACACGAGCGGTGGCGATGTTCGACTAAACTGCTGAAAACCTTAAATTGATAAAAAAGCTTGTATTTTTCGCTTCTGAGAGAGAGAATGCACCACGTTCTTAGACATATCCAAATATATCGGAATTCTGAGAGTGGGCTTGCGGGCCCACTTTTTTTGCATTTTAGGCCCTCTTTTTTCCGCTTGAATATTTCGAACGTAGTGAGTTTTGGCCAATTTGAATAGGGCGTATTTTTGACTATGGGTCAGGAAGACAGAGTGCGGGAAGTGATAACCCCGGCATTAGACAGCATGGGATGCGAGTTGGTGCGGGTTCAATTAAGCGGTGACAAGCGTAAAACACTGCAAATTATGGCCGAGCGGGCTGATGGCGCCAATATGACTGTCGATGACTGTGCTGCCATATCTAAAGAAATATCAGCGCTGCTGGATGTCGATGACCCCATCAGAGACGCTTATTCTTTGGAAGTGAGCTCACCCGGCATCGACCGGCCCTTGGTGCGGTTGAAAGATTTTGAAAATTATGCCGGATTTGATGCGCGGGTTGATATGAATTTTCTAGTTGAAGGACGTAAAAAATTTAAAGGTAAATTACTCGGTATTGAGGACGATAAAGTGTCCATCCGGGTTAAAGATGAAATATATGCCTTGCCGTTCGGTGATATCCGGCGGGCAAAACTGCTTTTGACCCAGGAGCTGCTTGATGCGGCGACTCAAAGTTAAAGGTAACGGAATTAATGAGACATAGGTCAGCGAATTATGGATACGAACTCAGAGACAAGCACTGAAACAAGCACAATGTACACTCACCCGGAACTGCTGTTGGTGGCCGACACTGTCGCTCGCGAAAAAAGCATTGACCGGGAAGAAGTTTTGGAAGCGATGGAGCAGGCAATCCAAAAAGCCGGACGCTCAAAATACGGTCATGAGCATGACATTCGTGCTGAAATTGACCGTAAAACTGGTGAAATAAAATTGGCGCGCTATATCGAAGTCGCTGAAGAGATTGAAAACGAAACTACTCAGATCACGCTTGACGTAGCGAAGGGCCGTAAGGAAGACGCCGTCATCGGTGAATTTTTCGTTGATCCACTGCCACCGATTGATTTCGGCCGCATCGCCGCCCAGACCGCCAAACAGGTCATTGTGCAAAAAGTCCGTGAAGCCGAACGTAAGCGCCAGTTTGCTGAATTTAAAGACCGCATTGGTGAAGTTGTTAACGGTATGATCAAACGGGTTGAATTCGGCAATGTCATTGTTGATTTAGGTGGGCGCGCTGAAGGTATTATCCGGCGTGACGAATGTATTCCGCGTGAGCATTTCAACAATGGTGATCGGATCCGCTCCTATATTTATGATGTGCGCGAAGAACAACGTGGACCCCAAATCTTCCTGTCGCGCAGTCACCCGCAATTTATGGCCAAGCTGTTTACTCAAGAAGTACCGGAAATTTATGACGGCATTATCGAAATTAAATCAGTTGCCCGTGATCCTGGCAGCCGGGCTAAGATCGCCGTTATTTCTTCAGACACCAGCATTGATCCGGTCGGCGCCTGCGTTGGCATGCGAGGTTCGCGCGTGCAGGCTGTGGTGGCAGAACTGCAAGGTGAAAAAATTGATATTATTTCTTGGTCTGACGAACCGGCCACATTCATTGTTAACGGTTTGGCTCCGGCTGAGGTGACCAAAGTTGTTTTGGATGAAGAACAAAACCGTATCGAAGTTGTCGTCCCCGACGAACAACTAAGCCTGGCGATTGGCCGGCGCGGTCAAAACGTGCGCCTGGCCTCTCAATTGACTGGTTGGGATATTGATATCTTGACCGAAGCGGAAGAATCAGACCGGCGGGTTGAAGAATTCCGGACGCGCTCGCAACTCTTTATCGACAGCCTGGATGTTGACGAAGTTATTGCACAATTGCTGGTTACCGAAGGTTTCTCAACCATCGAAGAGGTTGCCTTTGTACCGGTCGAAGAGCTGTCGGCTATCGAAGGCTTCGATGACGATGTCGCCAAAGAGTTACGTGAACGTGGCCGTCAATATCTTGAACAACGGGAAGCTGAACTGACCGCAATCCGCAAAGAAGCGGGCGTTAGTGATGAAGTTGCCGAGCTTGAAGGATTAACGCCGGAAATGGTCGTGGCACTCGGTGAAAATGAAGTAAAGAGCCTTGATGATCTAGCTGATTTGGCTAGTGATGAATTGCGCGAAATTGTTGGCGAAGTCAATTTGAGCGAAGACGCTACAAATGAAATTATCATGGCGGCCCGCGCCCATTGGTTTGAAGATGAAGATGCCGCTAATGCAGAGGCAGAAGCGAAAACGCTAGCGGAGGAGGCTCTTGATGAAGA
This sequence comes from uncultured Rhodospirillaceae bacterium, assembly GCA_913041095.1. Classification (GTDB taxonomy): domain Bacteria; phylum Pseudomonadota; class Alphaproteobacteria; order Rhodospirillales; family UBA2165; genus TMED23. The sequence goes on from CAJWIB010000096.1 coordinate 8,633, forward strand.
TGCCCCAGATGAAGAAACTGCCGAAGTTGTTGAGGAGAAATTAGAAACCTAATTTAGGTTTTG
>CAJWIB010000097.1 GCA_913041095.1 uncultured Rhodospirillaceae bacterium
TCGGGATGTTGGCTTTCTCTCGACCTCCGGTTTAGTCGGCGGTGCGGTCGGCTTAGCGGCAGGTGCCGGCTTTGCCTTGAAACAAGCAGGCGAAGACAATATCTGCGTCGTCTTTTTCGGTGACGGCGCAATGGAAGAAGGCGTCGTTTTCGAGGCAATGAATTTAGCATCGCTCTGGTCCCTGCCCGTTTTATTCGTCTGTGAAAATAATAATTCAGGCGCGATCAGTGCTCAGGAAGGCGGCTTTCCGTCCTCCGAGATCGCCGCCAGCCGGATCGGCGATATTCCAAAATCGCTCAATATTAAGTCCGAGCTCGTCGACGGTGCCGATGTCGCAGCAGTACACGCGGTCATTGCCGAGGCTGTCGGTGGTATGAGAAAAGGCAGCGGCCCGGCATTTATTGAAACCTATACCGAGCGCTGGCCGGGTTCGCGCCCGTTGTGGCCAACGCAAGCGACCGGCGTCACGCAACTGGCAGCGGCTTGGGACCCATCCCTCATCACCGGCGTATATGCAGATTGGATAGATGAGTATGACCCCCTTCTCCGCTTTATCCGAAACCAGCTCGATACCGGACTATTGAGCCAGGATAAATTACTTGAGCGCGATGCGCAAATTTGCTCACAAATTACCAAGGCCCGCGCTTTTGGTGAAGCCAGCGCCTTACCCTGTCCCGAATCCGCCCTTGATGGCGTCTTTGCAGCATAGGAGAAGAGACATGGCAACAATCTCCTATGCGCAAGCGCTGGTCGACGGTATGCGGGAAAGCATGGCGTCAGACACCACTGTCAGTCTTGTCGGCACCAATGTGTTGGGGCTTGGCCCGCAACGCCCCCTGATCGAACAAGTGCGGGATGATTTCCCTGACCGGGTTTTTGACCCACCGTGTTCCGAGGCTGGTTTGGCGGCACTCGGCATCGGTGCGGCGATGGCAGGGGCCCGGCCGATCATCGATTTCGGTGTCGGCAGTTTTTCACTGCTGGCCTGGTGTCAATTGGTGGCCGAAGCTGGCGTTGCCCATCATATGTCGGGTGGTCAGATTAATGTGCCAATGGTCTTTACCATGTTGCACGGGCTTCGCGGTGGCGGTGGAGGCCAACATTCGCACAGTCCTCAAGCTATGCTGTGGAATAATCCAGGCATCGAGATCGTCGTGCCGTCATCACCCAAAGATGTGAAGGGTCTTTTCAAAGCAGCCGTTGCTAGCAACAACCCAACCGCGATCATCAGCCATGCCAGGTTACTCGACGTCGAAGGAGAGGTGCCGGAGGACAACTTTGTTTTTGAGCTCGGCTCGGGCGAAATCAAACGTCCAGGCAATGATATTTCTTTGATCGCAAGTTCCCGCTCTGTAGTGACGGCACTCGAAGCTGCAGACGAATTGTCTGGCGAAGGTATTGAGGCTGAAGTGGTTGATCTGCGTACTTTGTCACCGCTTGATAAAGATATAATTCTTAAGTCGGTTAACAATAGCGGCCGGGTGATCGTAATCGACGAAACCAATGAAAGCTGCGGCGTGGCCGCCGAAATATCGGCCATTATCAGTGAGGCGGCGTTCGATGCGTTAAAATCCCCAATCAAACGGATAGCCCGACCGAACGTGCCGGTGCCAGCCAGTCCGCTGCTGGAAAATTGCCTCGATATAACCCCGGATAAAATCGTCGTCGCGGCCCATGACCTGATAGAGAATTAAGCCGATGCACGTCGACCACAGTCTCATTCAAACTCTCGCCCATGTTCTGGTCGCCATTTGTTTTATTGTCATTGGCATTATTAATTTCTTCCGCCGGGAGGATGTACATGAAGAAATGCGGAGCTTCGGCGTGCCGATGCCGGAGATAGCCCTCCCTATAGGTCTGGCATCCCAATGGCTCGGCAGCTTACTGGTGTTGTTTGATTACTATGCAGGCGTCGGCGCATTAATTTTAATCGGCTTCACAATCGTCGCCAGCTTCATCTTTCTGCGCTGGTGGAAAATTAAAGACAATCCATTCCGCCGCGTTCATATGGTGGTTGGAATATTTACCAATTTCGCTGTGATTGCTGCTTTGTTGCAAATCGTTGAGATGAACGGATTGGTCAGGTAAGTTTAGTGCAGACTATCAAAACTTTATAACTTTAAGTAATTAAGGCATCAACTATACTTATTAGACCAAGTAAATCTCCCCTGCTAAAGTAACCTTCAATCAAAACCGATCTATCACGCGGAAACATGCTAAATGACCGAAACATCATCGTCCCAAAAATACCTCGGCCAGCCGATTGAACGGATAGAAGACGCGACTTTGTTACGTGGAACCGCCGCCTACACTGATGATATCCCGGTTCCGGTCGGCACCCTGCATGCCGCTATTTTACGCTCACCCCACGCCCATGCTGAAATTACGTCGTTTGATGTTTCTGAAGCCGAGAAACGCCCCGGTGTTCATGCGGTACTGACCGGTCAAGATATCAAGGAACTGACCGAACCTTTTCTGATTGTCCTCCGTGTGCCACTCGATCAATGGAGCCTGGCAGTTGACCGGGTGCGCTTTGTTGGCGAAGCGGTTGCAGTCGTTATTGCCGAGGACCGCTATCTGGCCGAAGACGCGCTCGACCATATCGAGATTAAATATAATCCCATTGAAGCCGTTATTAAGACCATGGACGCCGCCCAAGAAGACGCTGTGCTGGTCCATCCCGCCGCCGGCACCAATGTCGTTTCACGCCGTGATTTTTCTTATGGCGAGCCGGAAAAAGCTTTCGCTGAAGCAGATTGGATTATTGAAAATACCATCGACTATCCGCGCAATTCACAGACCCCGCTCGAAGGTTTTGTCGTCGTCGCTAATTACCTGCCCGGTGAGGAGAGCTACGATATTCTGTCAAACTTCCAAGGACCCTTCACTATCCATCCGGTGATGTCAAAAGCGCTACGTTGCAAAGGTTCGCAATTGCGCATGCGCTCGCCGGCCTATTCCGGCGGTGGCTTTGGCGTTAAACAGGCGATCTTTCCTTATGTTGTCTTAATGTGCGTAGCGTCGCGCAAAACTGGCCGCCCGATTAAATGGGTTGAAGACCGGCTTGAACATTTGACCGCGGCCATCGCTGCCCCCAACCGGGTCATTGAAGCCAAGGCTGCGGTAATGAATGACGGCAAGATCATCGGTCTGCATTTTGAGCAATGGGACGACTACGGCGCCTATCTCAGGCCACCCATGCCGGGACCGCTTTATCGCCAGCACGGTATTATGACCGGCGCTTATGACGTGGCCAATATGAGCATTGTCAATAACCTGGTGATGACCAACAAGACCCCGTCCGGCATGGTGCGGGGGTTTGGCGGTCCTCAGATTTATTACGGGCTTGAACGACTGATCCATACCATCGCCGTTGAGCTAGGTCTGGATCATTTTGATGTCATCAAGAAAAATCTTATTCCGGCTGGCTCCTTCCCCTACCGAGCAGCAGCAGGGGCATTGATCGAATCCGGTGACTATCAGAAAGCTCTCGAAATTTCGGAGAACGAGGGCAAACTAGCAGAGCTCAAAAAACACCGCGATGATATGCGCGCCCAAGGTAAGCTCTACGGCATCGGCTACGCTGCCATTGTTGAACCGGCGCAATCCAATATGGGCTATCTCAGCACCATTAATACCGTCGAAGAGCGGCGGAAAGCTGGCCCTAAAGGCGGCAATGTAGCGATTGCCACGGTCAATATTGATCCGCTCGGCACAGTTAGTGTAACCGCTGACAGTCTGCCACAAGGTCAAGGCCACGCCACTATTCTCGCCCAAATCGTCGCCGATGAAATGGGCTTAACGCCGCAAGATATCATCGTCAATATGGAACGCGATACCCAGCGCGATCCGTGGTCGATTGCCACCGGCAATTATTCCAGTCGGTTCTCGTCTTCGACCGTGGTCTCTGCTCAAATGGCGGCCAAACGGGTGCGGGCTAAACTCACCGATATCGCCGCGCAGACTTTGAACGTGCCGGCAGTTGAAATCGAATTTGCCGGCGGACAGGTCTTTGCCAAGGGTAACCCTGATAATGCCTTACGCTTCAGCCGGGTCGCGGGCACGGCCCACTGGTCGCCGGGTGAACTGCCGACAGATATGGCGCCCGGGATTACCGAGACTGCCACCTGGTCAGCCCCTGAGTTGGAACCGCCCAACGAGAAAGACCAAATCAATACGTCGCTGACCTACGGCTTTGTTTTTGATATTTGCGGATTAGAAATCGACAGAGTTACCGGCGAGGTGCGCATCGATAAATATGTGACGATGCACGATTCCGGCAATATCTTAAATCCGCTGCTGGCTGACGGTCAGGTATATGGCGCTTTTAGCTGGGGGCTCGGCATCGCTTTAAGCGAAGAATTTGTCTATAGCGAAGACGGTAGTTTTCTCTCGGGCACTTTTGCCGATTATCTGTGCCCGACGGCGCCCGAAGTGCCGGAACCGCAAATTCTCCATATGGTCAGCCCGTCTCCCTTAACCCCGCTGGGTGCCAAAGGTATCGGTGAAGGTAATGTCATGAGCACGCCAGTCTGTGTCGCCAATGCTGTATCCGATGCAATTGGCGTTAGAAATTTACAACTGCCGCTGAGCCCTTCCAAAATAATGTCGCTGATTGATGACGACGAACCAGCTCCGCCTGAGCGCGTAGCTTCTGTAGCTCCGGTCAAAGGTGACCGAGGCTTGACCGGCAGCGGACAGGCAATTGTCCCGGTACCGCCGCAGCAGGTCTGGGATACTTTGCTCGACCCGGTTAAATTGGCCGCTGTAATTCCGGGCTGCCGCACGCTCGATCAGGTCGCCGAGAATAGTTACACTGCCAACATTTCAATCGGTGTCGGCGCCGTACGCGGCCGTTTCCAGACCCATATCCAATTGAGCGATCTTGACCCGCCCAATTCCATTGTTTTAAGCGGTGGCATGACCGGACCGCTTGGCTCATCCAGCGGCGAAGGCCATGTGACGCTGACCGCAACCGCTGACGGCACTCAGGTTGATTACACTTATGATGTCAATATTACCGGCAAAGTAGCGGCAATTGGCGGCCGCATGCTGAACGGCACGGCCCGGGTCTTGGTCGATCAGTTCTTCAAACGCCTGATTGCACAGATCGAAGGCCGCGGTGAGCCTGGCGCGAGTTCCACTGGTTCCTGGTGGTCCCGCCTCCTTAAAATACTGGGGTAAAGTTTATAAGTAATTGTAAATAAACGATTTTAATATATTGTCCCCCGTCAACGCCTATGATACTAGATTGTAGTATTTGATAAGAGAGAGTTTCTGGAGGCGGGTAAGAAGATGAGGAGGCTGAGTGACCAGATAATCCAATAATCACAGGCTGACGCAGGACCGTCCAAAGGGAACTCCATCTGAAACACGATGGGGTTTTGTTATTCCGGCCCCCACCTACTAAAACTGGAAACCAAAATCTAATCTATAATATGTAGAACTTCCCTAACTAAATATATCGAACAGCCCCCCCCCTCGATTCCTTACTGAATGCCTGTACTTAACAGGTAGATGAAACAAGGGGTGCAAAATCTGAGTCTATTACTCTTCCTTAACTGGAAAAAAACATTCTCGAAAATGTCGTGTTTCTTGTGTATAGAAATTATTGATTATTTCACTTAACATTAGGCCCGTGTATTTTTTTGTATTTTATCACCGAATAATTTCAGGGTTTTTTAAGGAACATCTACCAACTCACCTACCAATACACCTACCAACAGCGATAATTTTACCAATGAAATCATATAGTTATAAGATATACACCAGATTAAAATACTGGAGGCCGGCTGATGAAACCAAATAATTTTAATTACGTCCGCGCCGAATCTGTTGATCATGTGCTGAGCTGTTTGGCTGAACACGGTGAAAACGCGCGTATTTTAGCTGGCGGGCAATCATTGATCGCGATGATGAACTTTCGCTTGGTAGAACCGGCCTATCTGATTGATATCTCCGATCTTGACGAATTGAAAGAGATCAAACTGAACGGTAACAGTGTCGAAATATCAGCCGCTGTTACCCAGGCCAAAGTGATCTCAGCACCCGATGTTAATGAGTATTTACCCTTGCTGGTGGACGCTTTGCATAATGTTGGTCATTTTCAAACCCGAACCAAAGGAACTTTTTGCGGCAGTATCGCCCATGCCGATCCAAGCTCAGAACAGCCCTTGTGTTTTGCCGTATTGGGTGGCAAAACGGTATTAAAATCCAAGCGCGGTGAACGGGTTGTGCCCGTCTCCGATTTTCAAACCGGCCTGATGGCAACCGCCCGGGAAGATGACGAACTTTTATCCTCGGTCCGCTTGCCGGTGCAGAACCCAAGCGCCGGCTATGCCTTTGAGGAAGTTACTAGACGGCAGGGAGATTTCGCCATTGTCGCCATCGCGGTAATCGCCGAAGGTAAAAATATCAGGATAGGCGTCGGAGGCGTGGCTGGCCGCCCTGAGGTTAGAAATTGGGACAACCTCGCCGACGGTGATATTGACGAGGCGCTTAATGCTTTTGCTTGGAAATTGGGCGATAACGAAGACATTCATGCGAGCGCTAAATACCGCCGCCAATTGGTGCGCCGCATTGGCCGCCGTGTCATTGAGAAGGCCAGAAAATGCCGCAGCTAAACCAGGAAACCAAACATAAAATCAGCTTTTCCCTGAACGGCAAAGAAGTCAGCGGCTATACTGAGCCACGCACATTGCTGAGCGATTTTCTGCGCCAGGAAATGGCGCTAATGGGTGTACATGTCTCCTGCGAGCACGGCGTCTGCGGCTCCTGCACCGTGCAAATCGATGGCAAAGCCGTGCGCTCCTGCCTTACCTTTGCGGTTCAGGTCGAAGGACGGGCTGTCGATACGGTCGAAAGCCTGGCCGATGAACATGGTGAGATGAGTGATCTCCAAATAGCTTTTCGAAAACATCATGGCTTGCAATGCGGCTACTGCACGCCCGGTATTTTGATGTCGGTTGAGGCCTTCCTAGAAATTAATCCCAAGCCAAACGAAGATGAAATTCGTGAAATGCTGAGCGGTCACATATGCCGTTGTACGGGCTACACTGGGATGGTTCGCGCCATCCAGGACGTTGTCGAAACCAGATGATTTTTTTAAAAATTATAGGAAACAGTCATGCAGGATAACACCGTCACACTCGATGAGTCCGAAAGCCCGGCGGCAATTCGTTTTTCGCCGGTTTTCAATGTTGCTGTACCTTTTATTGACCGCCATCTTAAGGAAGGCAGAGCCGATAAAATTGCGATCAAAACCGTCGACGAAAACGTCACTTATGGTGAGCTCTCTGAGCGGGTAAACCGAGCCGGGAATGCCCTTTTATCCATCGGCGTTAAGCCGGCCGAACGAGTGTTGATGGTGGTGAAAGACTGCCCTGAATTCATCTATGCATTTTTTGGGTCGATTAAAGCCGGCATTGTGCCAGTACCGGTCAATACCATGATGCGTGTCGCGGATTATAAATATCTGATCGAGAATTCCGAATGCACCACCCTGGTCTTCAGTCCTGAATTCTCGAATACGATCATTGAAGCGCTGGACCTGGTTGACCAATCACCAAATTATACCCTGACGACCAACGAATTGAGCGCCCAAATGACAGATGCCTCGGATGACTTGGAAGCAGCTGCCACGACTGAGGATACAGTTTGTTTCTGGCTCTATTCTTCCGGCTCGACCGGAAATCCAAAAGGCGTCGTTCATCCCCATCGCTCGATGGTCTATACCAGCCAATGCGCCGGTGTTGATACCATTGGCATTTGTGAGGATGATATCTGCTTTTCGGTCAGCAAAATGTTTCACTCCTATGGCTTTGGCAATGCCCTAACGTTTCCGCTCTGGGTTGGCGCAACAATTGCACTCAGTGATCAAAAAGTTACCCCGGCAATGACCTTCGAGGCGATCGAAAAGTTCCGGCCGACACTGTTTTTTGGTGTGCCAACGCTTTATGCTCAGCAGCTCCATGCGATGGATAAGGAAATGACCGATACAAGCTCCATCCGCCAATGCATCTCCGCCGGGGAAGCCTTACCTGGTGATGTGCTGATGCGCTGGCAGGAAAAGACCGGCACGTTGATCGTTGATGGCCTCGGTTCAACCGAAGCGCTTCACATCTTTGTTAGTAATACGGCTGCAGATTACAAACCCGGTACCTCGGGACGGGTAGTCGGCCGTTATGAAGTGCGCATTGTCTATGAGGATGGCAACGAAGTAGAACAAGGCGAAATCGGCACCTTGCATGTCCGGGGCGGTTCAACCGCGATGGAATATTGGAAATACCCTGAAAAAACCGCTGCCACCATGCTGCCTGAAGGCTGGCTAAATACCGGTGATATGTATTTTCAAGACGAAGAGGGCTATTACGTCAATAGCGGACGTGGCGATGACATGCTCAAAGTTGGCGGGCTGTGGTGTTCACCGACTGAGATCGAAGCCTGCCTCATCGAGCACGAAAAGGTCCTGGAAGTTGCCGTGGTCGGCCGTGCTGATCCGGACGGTTTAACCAAACCAGAAGCCCATATTATTTTGAACAACCACGATGATGCCGGGCCGGAAACCGAGGAAGAATTGCTGACCCACTGCAAAGCCGGTATTGCCCACTATAAATACCCCCACTGGTTCAACTTCGTCGAG
>CAJWIB010000098.1 GCA_913041095.1 uncultured Rhodospirillaceae bacterium
GGTCAATTTACGCAGCCGGTCTTTAGCAATATCCGAAACATCGATGCCTGCCCAGTCAAGCAACCCCCGCAAATCATTAGTTGCCAAATCGACATTACCATCAAAGGTGGGGCGTTGGGTCTTTGCCCCACCGGCCTCGGAAATAAAGCCAAACAAGGCGACATCGGTGCTGCCCGGCAGTAACGCCGAGGCCTGACTTATAGTCACTTCACGATTGGCCAAGGTTGAATTAATTTTGGCCTGACGGATAACGGCGTCTTTATAAGTTATCGCGGCGACCGAAAGATTGAGGTCGACATTTATATCTTCCGGTAAATCCTTGAGACTAAACGGTGCATCCTTGGTTTTTTTCTGCCCGGCGTTAAATGTTTTTGTGATCGGAGAAATTGTTTTAGGGGCGCCCTTAGCTTTGGATTTTTTTTGCTCATTGGGCTTGGTGGAGGCTTTTGGTGATGCCAGCAAAGCATCGATATCCAGTTTGTTAACTGCCATCTGAATTTTTACATCCATTAATTTCGCAAACTTTACCGCGATTTTACCACTACCCTGAGTGCCGTTTAATTTGACTTGTAAATCCGACACCGTGCCTCCCGACTGTTCACCGGCAATTACTGCATCAGCGCCAAATGGCAAGGCCAAACTATCCGGCAGGCTAGCTCCGCCGGTAATGGCAGAGACAAATGATGCCAGATTTTGACCTGCTACCTTGAGCTTACCTTTAACTTGAGGATTCTCATTGAGCCGGGTGAGCGCACCGGAAAATTGAAAACTGGTCTCGCCGGGTATAACTTTAAGACTGAAATTAAACGGCAATGTCCGGCCTTGTATCATGGTGCCAGCCGACGCCACAAAGCTCATCGGCACACCGCGGATAACGACACTGCCCGAGCTTTCCATCGGCCCGGACAACGAAGACAGCGCAAAACGACCATTCAGATTTTCAACAGATTCTACCTGACCATTGGTGTCGTCACGATAAAAAACTGAACCTTTTTCAATAACAAAATCGTCGACTTGTATAGCCAAATCGCCACTGCCTTCACTTGCCTGACCGGTTAAAGAACCAAAAGGTAGTGCCCTATTATCCTTTTTTACAGCTTGAGCAGGATTTGATTTTTGACCTGATGATTCTTTGTTGGGAGCTTTAAACGCCATATTAGTACGGCCATCCGCCAACACTTCCAGACTCAAAATGGGCTTAACCAACTTGACGGAACGAATTTGCAACTGACCGCCCAAGAGCGGCGTGAGGGCAACCCTAACTTCAAACGAGTCGACGGCCAGCATATCCGTCCGGGTTGCTCCTTCAATATTGGCGACATGTATTTTATTTATCAGCAGCGCTGGAGACGGCAGAATACTAATTTTGATATCACCGTGAATTTCCAAATTAAAACCTGTAGCGGCATTAATTTCGTCGGTGATGACGTCTCGATATTCATTCCAATTAATGAAATTAGACGCTGCCAGCACAGCTGCGATAAATCCAACGATCAAAAATAAAAAGCTAAACAAAAGCTTTTTCAATTTAGAAACTCTTCCAAGCTACGAGCGGTCATCTCGACATAACGCTTCAGTTTTCTAATTTTTTGTAGCTGATATAAGTATGATCTGATTTTCCAAGAATTTCAAATTGTTAGCACATTATAAAAATACCATTAAATCCCATTAATTTTACCGGCGTGTATTGTTTTGGGCTGTGGCGAAGAGTATCTTTAGGTTAAGAATTGAAAATGTGCTTAAAATTTATAGAAATTCATTCTTCTCAATTCTTGCGCCGATCTAGATGAAGCGCACGTGTCACAAGAATTGCCAGTTTTCAATAAAATTTTTTACACGCAAAGATAATTATGACTTTGATCATTCGGTGAGTAACTTCCGCAAAATACGGTGGATGGCATAGTGCGTGGCTGCGTTATATCGTTATTTGGCCTCACCTACCGGGCCGGGCCGGTGCTGGATTCGCTATTAATGGGGGCAGCTTCGGCTTATGTCGGCCTGCAAATACCAGTCGCTGCCGGTGCTCTCATCTGCTTGATCACCATTACGGTCATGTCGCCTAAACGCAAACAGCTGGCGGTAGAAATGGAGCAAGACAGCACAGCCGCAACTATAGCAGAAGCGAAAAGCGCATGAGTAATTTCGGCTACTTCGTCTCAAAACTCGGCGATCATGGCATGGGCCGTGCGCTCCGTCATCGCGATTTTGTCATCTATGCTTTAGCTGGGTGGGTTTCAAATATTGGTTTGTGGGTCCAAAGGACAGCGCTGTTTTGGCTGACTTGGGATTTGACCAACTCCTATTCTACGCTTGGCGCGATGGCTTTTGCTGAAGCGATTATGACCATACTTGTCATGCCCTACGCCGGCACGCTGACTGATCGCTTTGATCGCCTGAAATTGGCGCGGATTACTCAGATGGCGCTGTTTAGCATTGGCGCATTTTTTGTTATCCTCTCAGGCTTAGATCTGCTCACGATCTACATTTTGTTTGGTCTGGTGATGATCAACGGGGTCGCTGAGGGATTTTGGACACCACTCCGGATGACCATGCCGCCAAGCCTCATTCCACGGGAAGATCTGCCTGCCGGTCTCGGGGTTAGCGCCACTTTATTTAATCTCGCCCAATTTGTGGGCCCGGCCTTGGGTGGGATTATCGTCTCGTTGTTCGGGGTGACTTATGCTTTTGCCTTTAATGCTGCCAGTTTTCTCGGCTATTTGTTTGTCCTCTTGATCATCAAACTGCGCTATGAAGAGGTGCCATCACGGGAGCACCAGGGATTTATTAAAGAATTTAAAGCGGGCCTGATCTACATTGCCGAGACGCCTGGCTTGCGGCGCTTTTTGCTTATATCACTGGCTGTGTCTTTGTTTATGCGGGCTTACCGGGATTTATTTGCCGGGATTTCCGACGGTATTTTCGGGATGGGCGTTGAAGGGCTAGCGATCCTGAGCTCGGCTGCCGGATTAGGAGCAATGACAACAGCGTTGTTTCTCGGTAACTTTGGTAAGATAAAAGGCCTTATCCGCGTCATTATGATTGCCCTGTTCATTGCTATTGTCGCCCAGACCGTGCTGGCAACTGCCAAGGTATTTTGGGTTGTTGTCGCCTGTGCCGCCATCCTCAGCGGCACATCTACCTATGCGGGGATCGGTGGCCAATTGCTGGTGCAAAATACCATTCATGGTGCCGTCCGTGGACGGGTAATGAGCGTCTGGGGGATGATTTTGCGCGGCGGTCCGGCTAGTGGTGCCTGGGTGTTTGGTACGCTGGCAGGCTTTAGCGATTTACAATTTGCCTTTCTGACAGCGACAACATTATTCTTTTTAGTCTGGCTGTGGACCGTACCGCGCACCAATCACATGGCTCGGAATCTGGAACGCAGCGCCGAAGAGCGAGATGCAGTGGCTAGTTAAGTGGGCTTCCCAAATCTGCCACCACTCTATGTTGGTTTCCCGAACCCGCCACCCCCGGGCGTTTCGATTACAATCACATCGCCGGCTTTCATTTTCGCTTGATCGGTGGGTCCCAGTTCTAACTCGCTGTCATCCTGCCTTATAACCGTAGTTTTGCCGGGTGCTCCTGAGCCTCCACCGGCCAGGCCGAAAGGTGGATTTTTCCTTGAGCCGGATAGGATCGCTGCCATCATATCTTCTTCAAAGCGCAAACGCCGGGTCACGCCATCACCGCCGCGAAATTGACCTTCACCGCCCGAATTTTCGCGGATGCCAAAGGCCTCCAAAATCACCGGATAGCGCCATTCCAAAACTTCCGGATCGGTCAACCGGGTGTTGGTCATATGGGTATGGACCGCAGACGTGCCATCAAAGCCTGGCCCCGCACCGGAGCCGCCACAAATGGTTTCGTAATATTGGTGCAAATCATTGCCAAAGGTAAAATTGTTCATGGTGCCTTGAGCGGCGGCAAGCACACCAGCTGCACCAAATAACGCTGCCGTCATCGCCTGTGAGGTTTCAACATTACCGGCCACCACCGCAGCCGGATATTCTGGCGCCAACATCGAGCCGTCTGGAATAATAATATCCAAAGGTTCCAGGCAGCCATCATTGAGCGGAATATCGTCCTGCACCAGGCATCGGAAAACATAAAGCACGGCGGCCCGGGCGACGGCTTTGGGTGCATTAAAATTTGATGAGGTTTGCAACGAAGTGCCGGTAAAATCAATTTCAGCCCGGCGCGCTATTTTATCAATGTGGATTGTGACTTTAATTGAGCTGCCGTCATCTATTGGATTGGTAAATTCTCCATCTGGCAATTGATCAAGCACCCGGCGCACACTTTCGGCGGCGTTGTCTTTGACATGACCCATATAGGCGTTGACGACGTCGAGACTGAAATACGCGACGGTTTTGTTAAGCTCCTGCACGCCTTTTTCATTGGCCGCTATTTGGGCTTTAAAGTCGGCAATGTTTTGTTCAATGTTCCGCGCCGGGTACGCGCCCGAGCCCAGCAGCTCACGTAACGCCTGCTCCCGTAACGTGCCCTTTTCGACCAACAGGAAATTATCGATCAACACGCCTTCCTCTTCGACGGTTTTACTAGTTGGCGGCATTGAGCCTGGCGTGATGCCGCCGATATCCGCCTGGTGACCGCGCGAGCCAACAAAGAACAACAACTCTCGGCCAGCGTCATCAAAGACCGGTGTGATCACCGTAACGTCCGGTAAATGAGTGCCACCATTATAAGGCGCGTTCAGAGCGTAGACTTCACCGGGAGTAATCGTCTCACCCCCATTTTTATTTCTGGCATTTATAATCGCCCTAACACTTTCACCCATAGAGCCCAGATGCACCGGCATGTGAGGGGCGTTGGCAATCAAGCCGCCAGTCGCATCAAACACGGCGCAGGAAAAATCCAACCGCTCTTTGATATTGACCGAGCTTGCGGTATTGGCGAGCACCGCTCCCATCTGTTCGGCAATCGACATAAAAAGATTATTAAAAACTTCGAGCATTACCGGGTCAGCTTCGGTACCAATGGCGTAAGTGATGGGCCGGGGCTCGGCGCGGGTTAAAATCAGATGTCCGAGAGATGTTATCTCGGCCTGCCAGCCGGGCTCGACCACTGTGGTACCATTGGCTTCGATTAGGATCGCCGGGCCGAGGATATGGTGGCTAGGCTGTAATGTCTCGAGGTCAAAAATAGCGGTTGCCCGTGCTTCCCCTTCGAACGCCACTTGGACGTGATCCAATATTTCCGGTTCAGTTTGGCCGGTGATGGCAATCGGTTGATTGATAAGCTGCTCGGTAGCGCCAATTACTTCAACCGCCAAAGCTTCAACTACCAGCGCCCGGCCCGGATCAACGAAGCCAAAGCGCTGACGGTGAAGCTCATTAAATGATTTGCTGAGCTCACCAAAATCGCCAAAGGGAATTTCAAGCACTGTATCGGTACCCTGATACCGTAAATGCACTTTTTGAGAAATCGTGATATCGGCAGGAGCAATATCCTGAGCTTCCAACTCCAGGCTAGCAGCTGCTGTCAAATCTTGTAATTGCGCCGCTAGGTTGGGATAGCTGTCTTCGCTAAGCGGCTGCTCGACGGCGCGCTCCTTAAAGGCGCGAAGCTCGGCCAGACCCATGCCATAGGCCGACAACACCCCAGCCAGGATATGGATAAAAATAGTTTCCATGCCGAGCGCATCGGCAACGGCGCAGGCGTGCTGACCACCGGCCCCACCAAAACACGTTAGTGCATATTCGGTGACATCGTAACCCCGCTGCACAGAGATTTGTTTGATCGCGTTGGCCATATTTTCGGTGGCGATTTTGAGAAAACCTTCAGCAACTTGCTCAGTGGTCGATCCTACATCTTCTGCCAGTGCGGCAAATTTCTCTTTAACAATTCTCGCATCCAGGGGCGCATCGGCGTTGGCGCCAAAGACATGAGGGAAATATTCCGGCTGCACCCGGCCCAGCATGACATTGGCGTCGGTGACGGTGAGTGGACCGCCCTTACCGTAGCTCGCCGGGCCCGGATGAGCGCCCGCCGAATCAGGTCCGACCCGAAACCGCGCGCCATCAAAATTCAGGATCGAGCCGCCGCCTGCCGCAACAGTATGAATTTGCATGACTGGCGCGCGCACCCGGACGCCGGCAATCTGGGTATCAAAGGCACGCTCAAACTCACCGGCATAATGGGAGACATCGGTTGAGGTGCCACCCATGTCAAAGCTGATAATTTTACTAAAGCCCGCCATCGCCGCCGTGCCGACGGCACCAACAACGCCGCCTGCCGGACCGGAAAGAATACTGTCTTTACCGCGAAACCGTCCGGCATCGGTGAGCCCGCCATTGGATTGCATGAACATGAGCTTGGCATCACCCAGCTCGCTCGCCACTTGAGCAACATAGTGTGTAAGGATCGGTGACAGATAAGCATCGACCACCGTGGTATCACCGCGTGAGATCAGTTTCATCAACGGGCTAACTTCGTGGGAGACTGAGATTTGGGTGAAGCCAGTATCAATGGCGATCTTAGCCAAACGCTGTTCATGATCAGGATAGCGATAGCCATGCATCAAGACAATGGCGGCAGCGCGTAAACCATCATCGAAAGCAGCCTGTAATCCTTTGCGCGCCAGGTCTTCATCGAGCGGGGAAAGTTCGTGACCCCTTGCATCATGCCGTCCCGGCACTTCGACAACTCGGGTATAGAGCTGCTCGGGCAGCTCGATTTTAAAGGCAAACAGATCCGGCCGGTTTTGATAGCCGATCCGGAGTGCATCCTTGAAACCTTGGTTGATCACCAGCAGGGTCGGCTCTCCCTGACGTTCCAGCAACGCATTAGTGGCAACGGTCGTGCCCATTTTGACGGCTTGAATGTTTTCCGCAGGGATCGCCTCGCCATCACCGATTTCGAGCAGGTGGCGAATGCCTTCTATAGCCGCATCGGCGTAATGGTCCGGGTCTTCCGAGAGCAGCTTCCGGGCGATCAGCGCCCCATCGGGTGTGCGCGCGACAATATCGGTGAAGGTTCCACCCCGGTCAATCCAGAACTCCCACTTTTTTTCTTTTTTATTCATACCGTGTTGATTCCAAACGATTCTTTTTTAAACATAAAGTTACACTTTTTTACACTTATGTGTTACAATCCCTTATGTTTTTATTTCAAATGACACTTAAATGACACTTTTTTTTGACAAATGACCAAACTAATTCACCTTGATGAAGAGAAAAAAATATCAATTTATCCTCGTACATACAAGATGGGTACGAATTGGTATGCACGATTTCTCATAGATAAACGAGAACTTATAAATGGTAATCGCTACCATAGAGTCAGTTTAAAGACACAGGATGAAGAAAGTGCAAAAAAGATAGCTCTTCAAAAGTTTGCAGAACTAACTGTTTTTCAAAACAACGATATTGTAATCAACAATGTTACTGTGGATGTTGGTATTCAAAAGTTTATGAAAGATTTTGAAGAGAAAATGAAACAAGGTCTTAACGGTTACTCAAAAGGTATGTTTCATTTATATCAAAAACACGTTCTAAATTATTGGCCCAGATATATTGGTCACAGGAATCTTTCAACAGTCACCAATACAGATTTTAGAAATTATGAGGGTTGGAGAAGAAAGAATCCTGTTGGAAGTTACTCTGGTCAAAAGACTGTCAGTAATGCCACGTTGAAACATGACATAAATTGTATGAAAACTATTATACGATGGTGCCTTGAAAATAATTTACACAGAGGACAACCAATTAGTTTCGTCTTTAAAATGGGAGTAAGAAACAGACGTAGTGCATTTACTCTTCAACAATACAGAAGAATAACAACTTATATGAGAACGAAAGAGTATTTTGTTGTTGGTAAGATGGGTAATGACAGTCGCATTATTCGTCATCGTAAAATGTTGAAAGAATATTTTTTGTTTCTTTGTAACAGTGGTCTTCGTGTTGGAGAAGCCCGACAACTCAAATGGAAAGATGTAACTTTTGAAAAAACTGAAACTGGTAAAAGTTTTGTTCGCATACAAGTTTCTCGCAAAACTAAAACAGGGAAACTTTTAAGAGATAGAGAACGCATTGGTAGAAGTACTGCATCTAAATGTCTCCAAAGATTACGAGATGAAAGAGATGATAATTTTGAACGTGAAGACTATGTATTTTGTAACCCAGAAGGACAGGTGATTGGTGAGTTTAGAGAAGGATTTGCTGCATTACTAAAAGAGGCTTCTGCATACATTCCAAAATCAGGTGGTGAGAAAATTGACTGCGAATATGATAATGATGGTAAGAAACTTACACCTTATTGTTGCAGACATACCTACATTACCTTCCAACTTAGATTTAAGAAAAATAGTGATATTTACGCAATCGCATCAAATTGTGCTACATCAGTTCAAATGATTGAGGCGTATTACAGTGATACTCGTGCAGAGGATTTCATTGAGAAACTGATATAGATAATCATTTATTTCACTAAACAAAGTTTCTTTGAAATATTATTGTTATTTTGGTGTTTTATGAACTTTTTTTCATATTTCATCCGTTTTGCAGG
>CAJWIB010000099.1 GCA_913041095.1 uncultured Rhodospirillaceae bacterium
CAGCCGCAAAAATGAACCCGGAGGCGTTTGTGCCAAGGGCAGACCTGCTGAATCATCGATCTCTATATCCCAGCGGCGAAGTTCACTGGCGACCCGCCGGGCGATCCGGCGATCCGGCGTTACCAAGGCAGCAGTCTTACCTTCAGTCTCCAAGGCTTCGCGCAATTTGAGCGCGATAACGCCAGCTTCCTCGTCCGGGCCAGGGCATTTGATATACTCAATACCCTCAAGCGCCGCCTTAGGCTGTGGGTCTAACTCCCTCCATTCATTGAAGTTACCCGCCGGGCGCATAACATTAAAGACAAGTTCACGGCGTTCCGGAGACGCGCCATCTATATCACCACTTTGCCAAGTTTGGATATCTTCAGGGGACAATGCCATTTTTGCCAATAAGCGGAACATACCGTGCTGCGGATGGCTTTCCTGAGCCTCGAGCGATACCGGATTGATATTTTGATCCAATCCGGGCAGAACAACCACCCCTTCCGGCAGCCTGGCAATGAGCGTTAGCAATTCCGCTGTCGCCGGAATACTGCCGGTCGAACCGGCAGCAATGATCGGTTTTTGCGGTGGCTGGTTCTGCCAATGGGCAAGCTGTGCCTGCATCACTGAATTGCGGCGCACAGCCGGATCAACCAGACCTTTATCGGCCAAAATATCCGGCCAATATTCGGTTAAAATCTCCAAGAATTTTAACGTCACCTGCCAATGCAGCGCGTATTCTTCCGGCACTAGAGATTGCAATTTGGCGAAATCAAGCTGCTCGGTCTGTACTTGGTCGAGCAATCTGCCGAGCTCACTGGCCAGCCTGGCCGCCTGATCGATATTCATACGATCACCTTCCAGCACCTGGATGCGTTTGGTCAGCATCAGGTGACGGTGGAGGCTTGAAATGGCTTCCGGCAAATCACTAATGCCTTCACCTTCAAATTGTTTAGGCAGTTCCTGCCACCCGGCGATGGCTAGCTCTTCTTCATCAAGATCACCGAGCGGCATCATCCGCGGCAGCAACAGCGGCTGGCCGTCACTTAAACGCAAAAAAGCTTCTCGCAAAGACCTGACAGCCCGGCGGGTCGGCAGCAAAACGGTAAAATCAGCAAGATCAAAGGGGCCAGAGGCGGCACGATCACTTAGTCCGGCAGCCAGCGCATCGACGAAAGGCAGTTCCGCCGGAATGGTGTAGACCTGCAAAGGTGAGCCTTTGTCCGCCACGCCCTTGTTATCCCCTTAAGCTAGCGATGCCGCATTCCCGCAAAGCGCTGCCCCATATAAACTTCGGCCTGAGCAAGACCATCCGGCGTACCGATATGAAACCATTCACCGTCATGAACAACACCATAAAGCCGCTCGGCTTCAATGGCAGCGTCATAAATCAGATTAAGCGAAAACACCTCCTCCGGCGTGGCTTCGAAGATACGCGGATGAACAATTTGCACACCGGTAAAGAGATGAGGCGTTAACTCGCGCTCCAATTTGCGGGCGAGCTTGCCGTCCGGTTCAGCAACGAAGTCACCATTGCCGGTGTAGCCGTATGCCTCAACCGTCGAATGGAGCAGCAACAAGACATCCATTTCGTCATCGGCCCAGCGCTCACAGAGACGGCCCAGGGTCGGAGATGACCCATTAAGCCACATGACATCGGCATTCGAGATATAAAAAGGTTCATCACCCAGATGCGGCAGTGCGTTTTTAACGCCGCCGCCGGTTTCAAGCAGATTGTTGGTTTCCGATGAAATAATAATCTCCAAATCTTTGCGGTTGGTGAGGTGCTGTTCGACCTGATCCGCCAGATGATGAATGTTAACAACTGCACGTTCGACGCCGGCCGCGACCAGCCGGTCCAGCGTATGATCCAACAGCGTACGATCGCCGACTTTGACCAGCGGCTTTGGTGTTTTATTAGTAAGCGGTCGAAGTCTCAGGCCCAAACCCGCCGCCAAAACCATGGCTGTTTTTGGGGCTATTTTTTGAGCAGAATTCTTGGTTTTTTTAGTCTTTTTGACCATCGGGTTTTAAGCTCTTAAATTTGGCGTCGGGCTGGTGCGTTTATCGGCTGGAATGTTTCTGTCCAACCAGTCTTTTAAAGCGGCCATTTGAGGCGCGTTACAGGCTTGTTCCAGCATGTTCCAAACCCTAGGAATATGAACCAAATAGTCATATTTTCCGTCCCGTATAGCAAGCCTTGAGAAAATGCCAATGACCTTACAGTGCCGCTGAGCAGCCAGGATGACATAAGCTTGCTTGAAAGCATCAATGTCTAATTCAGGCAAGGCGGCAAAATATCCATCCAACAGGCTGGCGGCCAGGCCGGGTTTTAAATCGCGCCGGGCATCCTCCAAGAGCGACATCACATCGTAAGCCGGTGAGCCAGTGACCGCATCCTGATAATCCAGCAAGCCGCAGCGGGCAACGCTGTCACGATCCGGCAGCCACATTAGATTGTCGGCATGAAAATCCCGTAATACCAAGATCTCACCACTCGCCATAATTTTCGGTAACACTTTTCGCCAAACCTCCAGATACTCATTTTTGGTGAGGTCGGATATTTCATCACCGAGGATGCCCGGCAGATACCACTCCATCAGCAAGGCTGCTTCGCTCAGTAGTTTTTTTTCATCGTAAGGTTCAACATCGTTCGGTATCGCACTCACGACAGGACGGCGATGCAGATCAACCAGCACATCGACGGCGCTCTGGTAAAGTACAGCTTCGTCGACACCGGCTGAAAGCGCCAGCGTAAACGTGTTATCGCCCAAATCTTCCAGCAACAAAAATCCGGCTTCGAGATCCTCAGCGAATATCGCCGGGGCGGAAAGCTCAAGTTCCCTTAGATGAGTGGTAATATTGATAAAAGGACGGACATCTTCTTCCGGCGGCGGCGCATCCATCAATACCGCACGCTCGCCTTCCCGCTCAATCCGCTCATAACGCCGGAACGATGCATCGCCGGCAAGCAGGCTGCGTTTGGCGCCAGCCCAACCCGCCTCTTGCAGAAATGCCTCGATCAAAGCAGCGCGATCAGCCATTGGGGAATGCTTTCGTCAATCGTTCGGACCAGTCGCCCCCCCGGCCGATTAATTCTACGTCCCGAACCGTCTCTTGATCACCAATGATCATAACAATATCGAGCCGCTCAAACGGCAGATAAGCGCCCATGCGATCCGGCCACTCAATCAGTGAAATGCCGTCATTCATGGCATCTTCGATACCGAGCTCAAAAATCTCTTCGGCTTCTTCCAAGCGATACAGATCAAAATGATAGACATCACCATCGGCAAGTTCATAAAGCTGAACGAGCGTAAATGTCGGGCTCGGCACCTCGCCATCACCGCCCTTGGCGGTTACAAAAGCGCGGGCGAAGGAGGTCTTGCCGGCACCCAAATCACCGATCAGTACGATCACGTCACCGGGTTTGGCAATGCCAGCAAGCTTGGCCGCCAGTGCCGCCGTGGCCGCCTCGTTCTCAAGCGAAAATTGAAAAGGCGTTTCGATGTCCTCCATGACTTATTTTTACTCAGGCCGGTGTCAGAGTAAAAGAGCCTTCTGCCACGTCTTAATCCGCGTCTCGTGTATCCGGCAGAAAGAAGCTGACAGTGGTGCCCTGATTGGGTTTTGAGGTAATCGAGACAGTGCCATTATGCAACTCGATAAAGGCCTTTACCAGCGTCAGACCGAGGCCGGCGCCTGGTTTATGCGAATCAGCCTCCACCCCCCGTTCAAATCCGGTAAATACGCGCTCGATATCAATCTTTGGAATGCCGATCCCGGTATCCTGGATGTCGATATGAACACCTTCATTGTCACGGGCGGCGGTCATCGTGATTGAGCCACCCGAACTTGAAAACGAAATTGCATTGCTGAGCAAATGCAGCAAACATTGTTTGAAATTTTTTTCATCGACGTTGATCCAGCCGATATCAATCGGACAGTCAAAATTTAGTTTGAGTTTTTTATGGCGCGCCCGCTCACTGATCAGACCCAGCATATCGGTTAGGCAATGATGCAAATCGACTCGCTCGATTTGCAATTCGAGCAGGCCCGCCTCAATCGAAGCAAGATCGAGAATATCACCAACCAAGCCGGAAACCGCCCCCGAAGCCTCAACAATACCGTCGGCGTAATCTTGCTGACGCTTATTGAGATCACCAAAATAATCTCCCGCCAGCATCTGGGCAAAACCCCCAATAGTGTTGAGAGGTGTCCTAATTTCATGGCTGAGATTAGCTAGGAACTCGGATTTCAGCCGATCCGCCGCCGCCATAATATCAGCGCGCTCGGCCATTTCTTCGGCTTGTTGCCGCAAATGTTCTTCGAGTTTTACCGAATCACTAATGTCGGCGTAGCGCAGCAGCACGGCTCCATCAGGCAGCGGAATATGGGCGGCTTCCAAAACTTGATTGTTATTCGTGGTAATTTGATCGATGCCAGCCTTGCGCCCCAACAACCGGCCCGACAGCTTATCCCGTCGCTCCGGCCAATTTTTCAGCACTGGTAAATTTTGGCGCGTCGCATCGAGAAAATCCGTCATGTGAAGATCATGCTCAAGCGCATCTTCCGGTAATTGCCAAATCTCCGCAAAAGCCGGGTTATGAAGTTTAAGCAAACCGTTGCTGCCAAAGACCGCCAAGCCTTCCTGCAAATGATCTAGCGTTGCTTGGTGGGTATGAACAAATTCGTTGAAGGCGCGCTCGGTCGCCAACTGCGGCGTCAGATCTTCAATAATGAAGAGGTGGCGCTCATCATCTAACGGCTTAAACCTTATTTTCAGCGCTGAACCGTCCGGCAAATGCCATTCTTCATTCGATGTGGTTTTGGCGAGCGCCTTTATTATGATGCTCGCCCGAAATTTTGGAAAGTTATTTTGCTCCGGCAATTGGCGCTGATCATTCAGCTTGTCCAAAAAAGTAGACAGGGTTGGTTGGCCGTCAAGATGACCCGCTTCCAGCTGCCACAATTTTTGAAAGGCGATATTGCCGGGCCCAATCCGCCCGTCCTGATCTACCACTGCCACCGCAACCGGCAGCGCCTTTATCAGCGTTGCAACGATATCTTTTTGATCAAACGTAACCACAGATAAATTTTAGGCCTCTCTGCTCACCGTAACAAGTGGGCTGACAAGCCTAAAACGAATTCAATTAGATGTTAATACCGGTAATGATCCGGTTTAAACGGTCCGGCTTGCGAGACGCTGATATAGTCGGCCTGCTCTTTGGTCAGTTCGGTCAGGCGGACATTGAGCTTTTTGAGATGCAAGGTCGCGACTTTTTCGTCCAAATTCTTCGGCAATACATAGACTTTATTTTCATAAGACTGAGCGTTTTCCCAAAGCTCGATCTGCGCCAGCACCTGATTGGTGAATGATGCCGACATGACAAAGCTTGGATGGCCTGTCGCGCAACCCAAATTCACCAGGCGGCCTTCCGCCAATAGAATAATCCGCTTGCCGTTCGGGAATTCAATTTCATCGACCTGTGGCTTCACATTGTGCCATTTGTAATTACGTAGTGCCTTGACTTGAATTTCAGAATCAAAATGGCCGATATTCGAGACAATCGCCCGGTCTTTCATGTCACGCATATGATCAAGTGTAATAATGTCAATATTGCCGGTCGTGGTAACAAAAATATCACCAATTGGCGCCGCTTCATCCATGGTAACGACTTCATAGCCTTCCATCGAAGCTTGCAGTGCACAAATCGGATCAATCTCGGTGACCAGCACGCGAGCACCCTGATTACGGAGCGAGGCGGCAGAGCCTTTACCGACATCGCCAAAACCGGCAACGACGGCACATTTACCGGCCACCATCACATCGGTTGCACGCTTAATGCCATCGACCAGGCTTTCACGGCAGCCATAGAGATTATCAAACTTAGATTTAGTTACTGAATCATTGACATTAAAGGCGGGCACTTTCAAGGAACCGTCTTTTTCCATTTCATAAAGCCGATGCACACCGGTCGTGGTTTCTTCGGAAAGACCTTTAACATCGGCCAGCAGTTCCGGCGTTTTTTCATGCATCACTTGAGTGAGATCACCGCCATCATCCAAAATCATGTTCGGCACCCAGCCATCAGGACCATAAATAGTCTGATCAATACACCACCAGAATTCTTCATCCGTTTCACCTTTCCAGGCAAAAGTTGGGATGCCCGCTTCAGCCATAGTGGCGGCGGCGTGATCCTGAGTAGAAAAAATGTTGCAGGACGACCAGCGCAGCTCTGCACCCAAATCAACCAGGGTTTCCATCAGGACAGCCGTCTGAATGGTCATATGCAGGCAGCCGGCAATCCTGGCGCCTTTGAGAGGGTTTTTGCCGGCATATTCTTCACGCAGCGCCATCAATCCCGGCATTTCGGTTTCGGCGATCGCGATTTCTTTACGGCCCCAATCGGCTAAAAGAATATCGGCTACTTTATAATCAGACATTCGATTCTCCTGAGATAGCAGATAATTTTAGATTTTGCCATTAGATTTTGATGGGATGTATCAGCCAATATCTCTGTATACAAGAACTAAGATGTATCGCTGAAATTTCAAGTTATTTGGCCAAAATAATGCCCAATCCTAACTTTCTTCAAACTTGTTTTTGACTAGTTTCTCAATTGCTTTCAGAACATATTTCTCGTCTTTTCCGGATGTTCTGACGGCAATCTTGTCGCCAGGGGCGGCGGCAAGCATCATCAGCCCCATGATCGACAAGCCGGACACTTCCTGACCATCTTTGGTCACCAGCACTTCGGCATCAAATTCACTGGCGAGTTTGACAAATCTCGCCGCCGCCCGCGCATGCAGACCGCGCTCATTACAGATTGTCAGAGTGGCTTCACTCACCAGCTTAATCCACCCAATTGTTATTTGTCTTTGGCGAGAAGTTGTGAGGCAACATTGATGTATTTCTTGCCGGCCTCTTGCGCTTTAGTGACGCATTCTTCGAGATCGCATTGATCGCGACAACTGGCAAATTTAACTAGCATTGGTAGATTGACGCCGGCAATGACCTCGGTATTAGCCCGATCCATTACCGAAATCGCCAAATTTGAGGGAGTCCCGCCGAACATATCGGTTAACAGGACAACGCCATCGTCCGAGCTAACCTCTTTGACCGCATTCAAAATATTCATCCGGTGCTGTTCCATATCGTCATCTGCGCCAATACAGATCGCAGCGACTTTTTCCTGCGGGCCAACAACATGCTCCATTGCGGCAATAAGCTCATCCGCTAAATGACCATGAGTGACTAGAACCAAACCGATCATCGTTAGATTGAATCCTTACTCTAAATCCCGGTGATTTAATTGCGCCTGCAGGCCTGCTTTGTCAAACCACTTTGCAAGCTGTTCGGCAACGAAAACTGACCGGTGACGGCCACCAGTGCAGCCAATCGCGATGGTTAAATAGCTTTTACCTTCGGCTTTAAAACGTGGCATCAAAGGTTTAAGCATTTGAGTGAGATTTCCAAAAAAAGGTTCGTAGGCATCATCTGCTTTTAAATATACCCCGACAGTCTCATCCCTACCACTTAGCTCGCGCAGTTTACTTTCATAATGTGGATTGCGTAGAAACCGCGTGTCAAAAACCAGATCGGCCTCTCGCGGTAATCCTTTGCGGTAAGAAAAAGACGTTACAAAGACCGTAAGCTCGTTTTTAGCATCCTCGGCAAATTGTGCTTGCAGGATGGTTTTAAGCTCACCGGGCCCAATTGCCGTGGTGTCGATAACCAGATCAGCCCGCTGACGTAAGGGCGAGACCAGTTTGCGTTCGCGCTGAATGCCATCGGCGACCGGGCGGTCCATCGCCATCGGATGACGGTGGCGGGTTTCTTCATAGCGGCGCAGCAAGACATCGTCATCACAATCAACAAAAAGAATATGGGCATGGATATCAAAGCTATTGGTGATTTGATCCAAATGATTTAGGAATATATCGACGCCAAAATCGCGGGTCCGAATATCGACACCTACCGCCACCGGACGCCCAAACCCGGGGGTGCTAAACTGCAAGTGGCTATCGGTAATTATGGCTTCTAGCATTGATAGCGGCACATTGTCGATGGCTTCGAAATTTAGATCTTCCAACGCTTTCAGCGCCGAAGACTTGCCGGCACCCGACAAGCCAGTAACTATAACTGCCAGAACTTTCTCCTGCCACTGTGACATCATTCGATCAAGGTGACCTTTCCTTCTCGAATCCGCAACGCCATTTTTATTTTGGCCACAGCAGAAACCTCGAACGGGTTGAGTTCAAGAACCAGGACGGCGACACCCTCAAGGGTTTCTTCTCTTGGTTCCGGCAGGCGCTCAATATCCGCCCCCGGTTTTAAATCGATAATTAGTTTAAGTGCCGCTTTATCAACGGCACTGATTTTGACCACACCGACGCCGCGCACTTCGATAAGGCCTTTAAGGTTGTCGGGTGCGGAAATGTTTAAGTAATTTTCGACGCACGCAACATTGACCCGG
>CAJWIB010000100.1 GCA_913041095.1 uncultured Rhodospirillaceae bacterium
CAGATAAGCAAATGTGCGCGCCATGATGATCGCGACAAAGGCCATGATAACGTTGGCGCCAATGAAGCCCCACATGATAGTGTAGATGACTTCCGGGTTATTCTTGAACAACCTGAGCCCCGGTTGCAGGCCATGAATTGACAAGGCGCCCAGGATCACTGCTGCGGAAATACCACCAGGAATGCCGAGAACGAACATCGGGATCAGGGAGGTCCCGGTGACGCCGTTGTTGGAGCCCTCCGTCGCCGCCAGGCCCTTGACCTCACCCTTGCCGAAATTGTCACCCGGCTTGGCACGGCGGATTTCCCAGGCGTAAGCGATCCACTGGGCGATGCTGCCGCCGGCCGCTGGGATGATGCCGACAACCAGACCGCAAATCCAGCCCCGCATCAGCGACCATTTGATCTGCCACATTTCAGATAATCGTGGCCAGATGTTCCACGATAAAGTCTTAAGCCCGGAAATATTGCCATGGGCTTGGCCGGCGCACAATTCCAACCCCTGGGCGAAGGCGAAGAGGCCGATAATGGCGGGAAGGATGCCAATTCCAGCCTGAAGGCCGATCCAATCGAAGGTAAAGCGCGGGAAGCTGGAAAACTGATCGACGCCGACGGTGCTGATGCATAGCCCGAATAATCCGGAAATCAATCCCTTGGTCACTGAGCCGAAGGAAACCGAGGCAATCGCCGTCAACCCCAACATCGCAATCAGGAAGTATTCCGCCGGGCCGAACCAGAGCGCCACCTGAGCCAGGGACCGAGACAGGAACAACAAAACAAAGCCCGATATAATGCCGCCAACGACGGATGCGAAGGTCGACACCTTAATCGCCATCACCGCTTGGCCGGTCCTAGTCAGCTCATAGCCTTCGATTGCCGAGGCGGCGGACGCCGACGTGCCCGGCGTGCGCAGTAATATGGCGGAGAACGAGCCGCCATATATGCCGGCGGCGTAACACGACACCATCAGGATCAAGGCGGTCGCCGGGTTGAATTCGAAGGAAATCGGAATCAGTAGCGCAATCGCCATTGGTGGGCTAAGTCCGGGAATGGCGCCGATCACCAGACCGATGGTAACACCGAGCAACATGGCGAGAAAATTTTCAATGGTGATAATATTGCCCAGATAGGAGAATGTCTCTTCGATAAACATAGGTTAGATCAGCCAGCCTTGGGGTAGTTGGGCATGAAGGAAGAACTCGAAAAAGGCATACATCAAAGGCAGCGAAATGATGACGGTAATGGCGATCGGCTTAAAACTGCGCACTCCGACGATCAGAGAGCCCAGAATCAGCAATAGAAACGACGACGTGAAATAGCCGATCCAGAACATAGCGGGCACATAGACCAGGACCAGGGCGAACATGAGGAACTGTTTGTTACTGGCATATGAAATATCCACCTCGATTTTCTTGGAATTATCCCGGGTGCAGAAGGCGTCAAATAATAAAAACAGCGACAGGAACATGGCCATGCCAGAGGTAAACTGCGGCACCTGATGCCCATTGGCCGGGAACTCCTCGGACGCGATCCAGATATAGGCGGAGATAGCAATAATAGATAAGGCGGTGATTGCTTTACCGATATAGATGGGCATTACATTCCACTATTTTTAACGTTAAGACTAACTGCTGACTTTATAAGAAGGATGGACTTAATGTCTCACCTCTTAGGAATTTTAATCTTAGCCCTATGATAACGTTTCTGTAAACGCCGAACATTATTTGACTATCCATCATCGCGCATTATTCCAACGCACAATATCTTTTGGTTTTAATACTCGTTTTGTTGATCTTCGTTTCTGATATCCGAGTTGGGTCAAAAGCCGAAAGGTGGCGTAATTGATATCCAGGAGGACCAGGGATAACATCGACGCTCACGGTAGATGGTGAATGGTTGGTTGACCATCACGCTAGGGCAAGTTTCTGTGCTTTAGAAAGAGGTTACTATAGTTGGTGGCCACAGGCTTAATGAAAATCAGGTGTCACCCAATATTTACTTTCGAGCACATATCCGACACTAAATCTACGGGTGGGGATGTCAGTTAATAGCCAATAGTGGACGATCGCTCTGGACATCGCTCAATTTCGATATCGAAATCCTGGTTAGTAAGAGGCGTAGCGAGTAGTCAGGAAAAGCCATTTGATAATATAAGTTAAATCTAGGGTAGTTACAAAATGCGACGCAGTTTCTTGGAAACGTCGTCAGCGATTTTTTCGACCCTGCGTCTAAGCCAATTGTGCGCGGGATCATTGTTACTACGTTCGTGCCAGACCATGTACATGGTCACCGTTTCGCTTTTAAACGGCAAAGGCGCGGTCGATAGATCCTTTAACGGCCCAAGCCGCATAACGCTCATCTCTGTTGTTATCAAATTGCTTCCGATCACGAAGGATGAAATGGCGTTGAAGTTAGAGACCCTTACCGTTGGCTCTGGAATGGCGGATATATCTACGCCGCGAAGCACCTCAATGCTGTCGTGGCCACCAGTGAACCGGACTGAAACGTGTTCCGAAGCTAGATACTCTTCCCATGTTTTGGGGGCGTCCCGCACAGCACCGTCGTAGAAGCACATCATTTCACCCCAAAACAGCCGGCGCTGGAAAATGTCGGGGGCGTCAGGCGGGAAGGGTGTCAAAACCAGCTGACACCTCGCTTCCCGAAGCATGGATACACTTGGTATACCCGATGGCATGAATCGAAGTTTCAGCCGAATGCCATCGGAGCGAGCTTCGCGGAAAAGCCGAGGGAAAATGAGCTCCCGTTGAAGATCATTGGCGGCGATGACGAAGTTCATGTCTTCCTTAGTTGGGTCGAAGGGGCGTTGATCCGTTAGTTTCATCAGGCCATCCAGGACTTGCTGAACAGGTACCTTCAATGAGACGGCCGTTTCCGTTGGGGCCAATCCTTGTCCCGAGCGAATAAAAAGAGGATCCCCGAGCGTATTTCTTAGCCTGGTTAGAGCATGACTTACGGCTGGCTGGGTTACATTTAACCGGACGGCGGCCTTTGAGACTGATGATTCTTCCAGAATAATGAGGAAGGTTCTTAGAATGTCGCCGTCCAGTTTATATATATTAGAATATTTCATAATATTTATTAGTAAACATAAATAGATTTAATGTCTAGAATTGAATAGCTTCTATGAACCTGAAATAGGTGAAAAGTTTATGGAAACAGGAGGAAATTATGAGGCTATCAAAATTATTATGCATTGCTGCTTTGACCGTAGCACCGATGCTTGGATCAAAGGCATCAGCTGAAGAGTTAACTGTGGCGACGTTCATGCCGCCTCAGCACCACATCAACGTCAATTTGTTCGGTTGGTTGGGCAAGGAAGTTGAAAAACGCTCTAACGGCTCATTAAAGATTAAACTTTTTCCTGCCGGACAATTAGGTGCTGGCCCCGTACAACAGTATAAACGTGCCGTTGAAGGTGTCGCGGACATCACCTTTGGCGTTAGCGCTTACACTGCTTCGATATTTCCAAAGACCATGCTGATCATTCCGCCTGGCAAGTCCAAAACCGCTAAGGAATCAACTGAACGATTGAATAAGGTTTTCGATAAGTACATGGCTGATGAATACCGGGCCGTAAAGAATCTCGGGGTGTTTACGGTGGCCGGTTCACTTTGGGCGGCAACCAAAGATGTTTCCACGATGAACGGCCTCAAGGGTAAGAAATTAGTTCCCTTTGCGGCTATGACCACTCCGATTATTCAGGCTCTCGGCGCCGTTCCTATCCAATTGCCGGTGACCAAGATATATACGGGATTGTCGACCGGAACGATTGATGCGACCTATGCATCATATAACAACATCACTCAGCCCTGGAACTTCTGGGACGTATCCAAGTATGTCGTAGGCAACATTCCGGTTAGCTTTGCAGCCACCTACGTTATCATGAACAAAGAAAGATATGACGGATTGTCTGCGGCGCATCGTAAGATCATCGATGACCTTTCGGGAAATCCGCTGGTAAGTCGTGGAGCCGCTACTTTCGATGGTGCCGACGCGAAATCGGAGCAGCTCATGCGGACTTCGCCCAAGATGAAAAAAGTCAAATGGGTTTCAGTAGCTAACGCAGAGCGGTCAAAGATGGATGCTGCTGTCAAAAAAGGGCTCGAACAAATATTCGCGGGCTACAAAAAACGTGGAATAGGAAACGCTCGCGAAATCTATAACGCCATTAACCGATAACTCTTCCTAGGCCGAAGTAGGGCAATTTTCCTGCTTCGGCAAATGGCGGGCGGGAGGCCACCCAGCATGACCAGCGATAGCAACTCACTTTCTTGGCTGGACAAGTTCGATACTTGGCTGGTGAGATTTACGATTATAACCGGTGGCCTTGGACTTTCATTCATGGTTCTGCTGACGTTTTTTAACGTAATCGTTATGCGTAAAATACTTAATGACCCGATACTCGGCGCCGAAGACATCATGCTTCTGAATCTCGTCCTTATAGTTTCGATTGCCATTCCGTTCGGTGGACGGGTAGGCGCGCATATTGAGATTGAAATATTTGATTCTTGGATTTCACCTACTTTCTCTCGCTGGTCTCAATTTGTGCTGCGACTTTTGGCAACGGCACTGGTTATGACGCTTGCCTATCGTCTTTATGATTCTGGTGTCTCAGCACACAAATTCGGCGAAGCCACACAACAGCTGCTGATCTCCTACGAACCCTACTACTATATCATGGCCGTTCTTGTCGCCGTTTATTCCCTAATCCTGTTCAGTGATGCCGTGCAGCTGTGGGTCCGTGGAGAAATTAAGCAAATTGGTAGTAGCGGAGAGACTGCATGGTCAGTATGACCCTTATCGGCCTACTCGGCCTGCTCGTGCTATTCGTGCTGTTGGGGCTTCGGTTCCCCGTGGCTTTGGCGATGATTTTTGTTGGAACAGTTGGTACGATAGTGGCGACGGCAAACCGATTTTTAAATGTCGGTATGTCGGCGGATCTGGCGTGGGCACGCGGCTTGAAAACAGCTATGTCAAATTTATCCGGCGAGACATTCGAAGCCGCATCCAATTTTAATCTCCTGGTTATTCCGATGTTTATACTGATGGGTAATTTGGCGGGTGTTTCGGGCATGTCACGTGATTTATTTACTGCCGCTTACCGTTGGATCGGACATTTCCGGGGTGGACTGGCATCGGCAACAATAGCTGCCTGCGCTGGATTTGCAGCTTTATCCGGTTCGTCTCTCGCCTCGGCGGTTACGATGGGACGGGTCGCTTTGCCTGAGATGAAGCGGTTTAAATACGCCCCCGAGCTTTCGACCGGTGCCGTTGCAGCCGGCGGCACATTAGGTTTCCTAATTCCGCCATCGGGCGGGATGATTATTTACGCCATCTTGACCGATCAGTCGATTGGTCGCTTGTTCATAGCCGGCGTGATTCCGGGTATAGTGCTGACCCTGTTATTTATCGGTACAATTTGGCTGCTGGTACGTTTAGAACCGGCAAAGGGACCGGCGGGCGAACGATCGACGGTGGCACAACGTCGCCAATCCCTAGGAGCGGCCATTCCAATATTGTTTGTCGTCGGCGTCACCATCGGTGGCATGTACACGGGCTTCTTTACGCCGGTGGAAGCATCGGCAGTGGGTGCATTCTTGACACTCGTCGTGGGTATCGTGCGCCGGTCTCTTAGATGGTCCATGGCACGGGAGATCATCCTTGAAACCATGAAGTCAACTTCAACGGTATTTCTCATCATTATTGGCGCCTTCATTTTCATACCCTTTATGTCTCTTACAGGCCTGGCGGAGAGCATGGTGATCTTCCTTACCTCGTTGCCTGTAGGGGATTTGGGAATTTTAATCATTGTTATTCTAATTTACATGTTCCTCGGCACGTTTCTGGAAAGCATCGCCATGCTCGTCTTGACTATCCCAGTCGTGGTGGCACTCGCGACAGAGCTGAATTGGGACTTGGTTTGGTTCGGCATCATTGTCGTTATCGTTCTGGAGATGGGTATGATCTCTCCACCCGTGGGTATTAACGTTTTCGTCGTCAAATCAATAGCCTCGGAAATTCCGATGCGAACAATCTTTAAAGGCATCTGGCCCTTCTGGTTCGCTATGGCTGCAATGATCGCGCTTCTCGTCGCATTCCCGTCCATCGCCATGTTCCTGCCAGAGACGATGCTGGGACATTGAACTAAGAACATAAGGAGTAAATGATGACAATTATAGAACCTACCAATGAATCTGTTAAAAAGCTTGCAGGCCTACACCTCTATCACGGGGATATATCGAATTGCTCCATGCGAGTTCGGATGACCCTTGAAGAAAAAGAATTGAATTGGGTTAGCCATCACATTGATCTCAAGAAGAAAGAAAATATTACCGACGAATATTTTGGCATCAACCCTAATGGGTTGGTTCCAACACTTGTCCATGACGGTGTTGTCCATATTGAATCGAACGACATCATCGATTATCTCGATGCGGCTTTTCCTGATCCGTCGTTGCGATCGGCCGATAAAGAAGCAGAGATGTTGGAGTGGTTAAAATTATCGGCAGATCTTCACGTTCCTGCCATCAAACCTTACGTCTATACCAAAAAAATGGCGCCGAAACTCAAGAAAAGTCAGGAAGAAGAAGCAAAATATAAAGACCTACAGAAAAATGAGGAATTGAAAGAATTTCACTCTAAACACGCAGGTCAAAACACTTTCAGCGATGACGATATTCGTCGTTCGGAAGAATTACTTTCCGATGCCTTCTCCAGATTGGAGGAAAGTCTCAAGGATGCACCCTGGATTATGGGTGACCAATTCTCGCTCGCGGACATCTCATGGATACCCATCAATTTTGTCCTGGTTGGATGTGGCTACGATTATAGTCCTTACCCCAATGTCATGAGATGGATGGCAAGTGTTCAAGCGCGAGAAAGCTATCGCAAGGGAATTCTGAATTGGTGTGAAGATTTTTCGAAAGTTTGAGTAATCATACCCAAAAACGAAATTTGTCGTTAGAAAAAGGAGTCATTTTGGTGTTAGACGCAGCAGATTTATCAACAGAATCAAAATTATGGATCGGTGGAGATTGGGTGTCTCCGACGGGAGAAAATTATTTCGATGATCTTAATCCGGAAGATGACAGCCTATACGGACGGTCAGCGGCCGGAACGCCTGAAGATATGATCAAGGCAGTTGATGCTGCTAACGAAGCTTTTCAGGCATATGGCTCGACGACTGCCAAGGAGCGCGAAGCCTGGATCATGCAGGCAGCAGAAGTCATGGCTTCCATGCAAGATGAGTTTATCGCCGCGCTAATTGATGAAATCGGATCACCAATCAACAAGGCAATGTTCGAATTTAACAAGGCCTTATCGATGATGCGAGCCGCATCGGGTATGGCGCGCCAAGTCACAGGTAAAACCATTCCGTCCGATTATCCCGGAAGATATTCAATGAGTGTGCGCCAACCGCTCGGCGTCGTTGCAGCGATCACACCTTTTAACGTACCTTTGATCAAGGGCGTTCGTTTAACCGCTGACCCCTTAGCGGTAGGGAATACGGTCGTTCTGTTGGCGTCCGAGTTCGCGCCCCGCATTTCATTGCTGTTAGCGCAAGTCTACGAAAAAGCTGGAATCCCCGCAGGAGCTTTCAATATAGTGACCGGTTATGGCCATGAAATCGGTGACTCGCTCACCGGTCATCCCGATGTCCCCATGGTGACATTCACCGGGTCGAGTGTTGTGGGTCAGCACATCAACGAACTCTGCGCCAAGCACAAAAAGCGCGTTACCTTGGAATTGGGTGGTAAAAGTCCATTCGTTGTTTTGGCGGATGCCGATCTGAAAAAGGCCGTTCAAGCAGCATGCCATGGCATTTTCATCTATCAAGGTCAGGTTTGCATGGGGGGTAGTCGTATTTATGTCGAAGAACCCCTTTATCACAAATTTGTCGAAACCTACGCCAACGCGGCCAGTAATCTCGGCATGGGCGATCTTCGCAGTCCTGATACCATGATTGGCCCAATCATATCCGAGCGTCAGCGTAATCGAGTCCGCACACATATTGAAGATGCCCGTGATAAAGGTGCAAACATAGTTACGGGTGGAGAGTGGTTGGGCAATCGGTGTCAACCTACTATATTGACCGGAGTTTCAGAAGAAATGACGGTTTGCCGGGAGGAAACTTTTGGTCCCGTCACCTCAGTTTACAAAGTTGATTCTTACGAAGAAGCACTGGTCAAATCGAACGATTCAGCATACGGTCTGTCTTCAACGATTTTCACTGAAAACCTGAACAAGGCTTTGCATTATGCGCATAATGTCTCTGCCGGTATGTGCCATGTGAACGCCTCCCCCGTGCATGACGAGCCGCATGTACCTTTCGGAGGAAATGGTGAAAGCGGAGTCGGTCGAGAAGGCACGGAAGCTGATA